>JAISQU010000324.1 GCA_031274005.1 Spirochaetales bacterium | reverse complement strand
TCGACCTTTGTATACGGCAAGGGTTTTATAGGGCCTCTTGCCCTGTTGCTGCATTCTCCACAACACGCTTGCGCGTGCGTTTGTTTGGGCATGCTTCAATCCCTTGCGCGCCCGGGGGGAGGGAGCAAGATATTAAACAGGCTCTAAGGCGGGGCCATTGCCGCAAGGGCCCCGCGACATTCAAGAGGTCTTCGGCTCACATTTATTGGAAGTACGACAGGCTCCTAGAATTTTTGGGAACTCATCGCCTGAATCTCGCCGGTTTGAACGTCCAGGGCCTTGACCGTCAGCCGCCGGTTTTCACCGGAACCGCCAATGCTTCCGGTAAGGACGATTTCAGCGCCCGCGAGCTTGCCCAGCGAAATAACCGAATCATCATCCACAATGCCGGACATGTGCAGATTTTGCTCCGCCAGAACCACATCAAGGCTGCGGCGGTCTACTATGCTGAACTTTTTCATATTAACAAGATGCGTGGTCAGCTCGTCCGCGGCAAACTCCCCGTCGCCGGTACGGGAAGCTGTGATGTTGATAACCCCTACCCTGCACTTCTCCGGCAGGCCGCCGGCGATGGTACTGGCGGTAAGGGCAATCGCCTGAGAAAGCGAGTCCGCGGCGGGCGCGGCCGCCACCGGGACTGCCTTTGAGGGGTCAAGGGAAACATCACTTTCTTTTGTCAGGATGAGGGTAGAGAAGGTTCCCATGGTGATTGTCGCCTTAAAGACAAGCCGCGAGGATTGCGCCTGAAACTTTTGCGTAGAAGTTGTTCTTCCTATGGCGCTGACAGAAATTGAATGGGGGCCGTTGGGGAGTATGAGTTTTTCCGAACTATTGGGAGAAACCTCCGCCTTGAGGATTCCGTCAATAAAAACACTCACAAATTCCCTCTGGTTATCGGGGCCGCGCTGAATGATAATTTCAGACTCGTCCGCTCCCGCCGCCGCCGACAGATTGGTCTGCGGCAGCTGCCGCGCGGGCCCGGAGGCCTGCGGCGCCGACAGACACGCCGTGCATACCGCCGCGGTAAAAACACTCAACAGGCATATTGTTGCTTTTCTCATCACCGCTCCCTCCATGGTTTTATGAAGCTGTATACGGGCACGGAAAAAGAAGCCGCCCCTGAAAATACGGGCAACAGCATTTACCCCGCTATAGAAAATTGAATTGCACAAAGTGCAAAAAGACCGCGGGGCGCAAGGGATTGGAGGGGCGCGAAGCGGCCGCGCAGCGGCGGAACCCCCGAAAAGCCCGGTTTTTTACGGCTTCGCCGTAAAAAATGCGCTATTATAAATCATAAAAAGCAAGTGCTGCTACTCTGCCCCAAAAATATCACAGATTTGACTATTGTGTCAAACCGTTGTATACTGACGCCAATCAAAACAGGAGGTTCTAACGATGAAAGACACGAACTGCAGATACTGTACAAAGGGCGAGGACATAGCCGGGATTGTGGCTGATTTGGAGGTTTCGACGCTGTACCTGACAAAGGATCAGAGCTATAAGGGCCGCTGCATTCTTGCCCTGAATGATCACAAAACGGAGCTTTTTCAGCTTGACCCTGAGGAGCTTCAGGCTTTCTCCCGCGATATGGCGCGCGCGTCAAAGGCTCTGTTCGAGGTTTTCAGGCCGGGGAAAATCAACTACGCCGCTTTTGGCGACACCTATCCGCATGTACATTTTCACCTTGTGCCCAAATATGAGGGCGGCAAGTCCTGGGGCAGTCCGTTTGAACTGCCTCTCTCGCCGGATAATCTGGCTTCAAAAGAGGAACTGGACGCCCGCATTAAGGAAATTAAGAGCAGGCTGTAAGCGGATGATTTTGCGGTTCATTCCCGGCGCTATGTGATCATCCTTAAAGGCGGCGCCCTCACTCCTCATCCGTTTTCAGGACGGCCAGAAACGCGGACTGCGGCAGTTCCACGCTGCCTACCATCTTCATCCGCTTTTTGCCTTCCTTCTGCTTTTCAAGCAGTTTCCGCTTGCGGGTAATGTCGCCGCCGTAACATTTCGCCAAAACGTCCTTGCGCACAGGCGAGATGGTTTCGCGCGCGATAATCTGGCCGCCTATGGCCCCCTGAATGGGAATCTTGAACTGGTGGCGGGGAATCTCGTCGCGCAGCCTTTTGCAGATATTGCGCGCGCGGCGCTGGGCGCTGCCGCGGAACACGAGCTGCGACAGGGCGTCTACGGGTTTTCCGTTCAAAAGGATGTCAAGGCGCACAAGGTCGGTGGGCCTGTGGCCCGTGATGTCGTAATCGAAAGAGGCGTAACCCCGGCTTATGGATTTGAGTTTGTCGTAAAAGTCGAAGAGCACCTCCGCAAGAGGCATCTCGTAGTTTACCTCTACCCTCTTCTGGTCCAGATAGTGCATGTCTTTCTGCACGCCGCGCTTGTCCATGCACAGACTCATAATAGGCCCCAGGTACACGGCGGGGGTAATAATCGCGGCCTTGATGTACGGTTCTTCTGCGCGCTCGACGGTCTCCTGTCCGGGGTAGTCGGCGGGGTTATCCACGATGAGCTCTTCGCCGGTGCGCAGACGTATCTTATACTGTACCGAAGGGGCCGTAAGCACGAGGGAAAGGTCAAACTCACGCTCAAGCCTTTCCTGCACAACCTCCAGGTGTAAAAGCCCCAGAAAGCCGCAGCGAAAGCCAAAGCCCAGCGCCGCCGAAGAATCTTTTTCATACACGAGGGAGGCGTCGTTCAGTTTGAGTTTTTCCATGGCCTGAGACAGTTCGCCGTAGTCGTTGGCGTCCACAGGGTAAATCGAGGAAAAGACAACCGGTTTGACATCGCGGAAACCCGGAAGCGCCGAAGCGCAGGGGTTCTCCGCGCTGGTAAGGGTATCCCCTACGCGTATGTCCGATACGGTTTTGATGCCCGCTATGATGTAGCCGACTTCGCCGGCCTGCAGGCCGCCTGTTTTTTGAAGTTCCATGCGAAAAACGCCGGCTTCCTCAACCTTGTATACCGCCTTGTTGGAAAAAAACATAATCTCCCGGCCCGCGGCGAGGGTTCCCTCAAAAATGCGGAGGTGAACAACAACGCCCCTGTAAGGGTCATAGTGCGAGTCAAAAATCAGCGCCTGCAGGGGGTTCTCCGGGCTGCCCGAAGGCGGGGGAATCCTGCTGACAATCGCTTCGAGAAGATCATCTATGCCTGTGCCCATTTTCGCGGAAACACAAATCGCCGCCGAGGAATCCAGTCCCAGGTCGTGATCGATCTGACGCCTTACGTTGTCCTGGTCCGCGGCGGGAAGGTCTATTTTGTTGATCACAGGCAGAATTTCCAGGTTGTGTTCCAGCGCCATATACATATTGGAGAGGGTCTGGGCCTCCACGCCCTGGGTCGCGTCGACAAGAAGAAGCGCCCCCTCGCAGGAGGAAATTGCCCGCGAGACCTCGTAGGAAAAATCCACATGGCCCGGCGTGTCAACCAGATTCAGCACATACTGCTTTCCGTCGCGGGCCGCGTAGGGTATAGTTATGGCGGTGGACTTTATCGTAATGCCCCGCTCCCTTTCAATATCCATACTGTCCAGCATCTGGTCCTTGAAGTTTCTGTCGGAGACCACCTGCGCCTTCTGAATAAAACGGTCGGCAAGAGTCGATTTACCGTGATCTATGTGGGCAATAATGCAAAAATTCCGCAGAGAGTCCTTGTTCATATAAAATTGTTCTGCTCGAAGTATGTACCGAGCTGTATTCCTCCTTCAAGAAATCCAGCCTTGCGTTTTTTAATGGCAAGCTGCATCAATACGATTCTGCGGTTGGTATCCACAGTCCAGCCAAGCAGCGAAAAGGGGTCATTCTCCGATATGCTCGTCTCATCGGCCACCGAACCGGGATACACTCTTTCTACGGTATAATCGGTGGAGAAAAAGCCGGCGGATATTCTGCGGGCGGAAAAACCGAACAGGGGCGGAAAAAGATTTTCTTTGGCGTCAAAAGAAAGCGGCGCTTCTATGGGGCTGAAGGGCCGGACGCCCAAAGCGATGTAGAGGGTCAGCGTCTGGCCGCCGCGCTGTATGGTTACAGGGATAAGCGTCTGGGGTTCCAGAGACAAAAGAATATCCTGAGCATCCCGAATGCTGGCTACAGGCATACCGCCGATTCGCAGCACCCTGTCGCCGGGAACAATGCCCGCTTCCCTGCCGGGTGACCCCGGAACGCAGTACAGCACCTCAAGCTCCTTTTTTGTCTCAAAAATCGACAGGCCGATCCAGGAATGCACGACCTCCCCCTCCGTGTACAGGCTGGGAAGAAACTTCAAAAGCCAGTACCCGGGAATGGCGAAGTTCACCCCCTCAAACTGCTCTATACCGGCAAAGACAACGCCCACAAGCCTGCCCGTCTCGTCAACAAGCGGCCCGCCGGAGTTCCCCGGATTTACCGGCGCGTCCATCTGCATCGCATCGCCCATTTGCAGGAAGCGCCGCGAGGTGGCGGAAATAATTCCCGCGGTTATCGTTTTATCCAAACCGCCGGGAGAGCCTATGGCAAAAATGCGCGTGCCGGCCTTCAGTTCCTCAATATCCGTTACGCCGAAAACAAACTCCGGCGTCATCTCGGCCTTCAGAAGCGCAAGGTCGAATATGCGGGAGTATCCCACAACTTTCGCGGGAACCCGGTCTTCCGGATGATCCGAGGGCCGCACGTAAAGCCGTGAATAGCCTTCGTACTTGGGGTCAACCTCGCTGGCTATGACATGGTAGTTCGTCAAAAGGTATCCGCGGGGGTCTATAAAAAACCCGCTGCCTATAACCCTGTCGGGCAGGCCCACGCCGCGCTCAAGGCGTATACCCCTGTTTACCCAAATTGTGACAGACCCCGCGAGCATATCCGCGGGCGGCGTTATTTTTGAAGCCGCGGCTTTTTTCTCTCCGGGCAGGCTGAGGCCCCTTTCTTCGAGTATTTCCGCTATGCGCCTGACGGCCGAACTGTTGTTGACATGGGCGGAAATATCCGCGTACACATTCAGGTCTTCCCCGGAAATATCCGCGTAATCTTCTATCTGCAAAAACGTGTAGAGGGCCAGAACCTCGTTCCCCGATGTTCGGTAATCCTCCGCACGGCGGAACAAGAGTTTCGTCAGGTCCCATTCAAAACCGGCGGGCAGGGAGCTCAGATTCTGCATGGATAAAAGCCACGCCTCGGCCCTGCTGTAATTTTTTTCCTCCATGGCCTTGCGGAAAAGGCCAAGCAGTTTTTCACCCGCGGACTTCTCCAGACTGTCCAGATCTTCGGCGCTCAGCGTGGAAGAGCTGCGGGCGCGCAGGCCATAAATCCACTGATAGGCCTTTGTCGGCGAATCTTCCTCAATGTAACGGTTTATTTCCCTGTAGGTCATCTCGTCCAGGGTTTTTGTTTCAACCACTATGGGGCCTTCTGTTTCGCAGGAGGAGAAAAAAAGCATCAGGGCCAGAACAGCGCCGGCAAGCCTCTTCATTCCGCGCCTCCGTAGTACCGCTCAAAGGGTATGGCGTACCGGCTGCGCGGAGGCCCGTCGGGGCCGCTAACTTCGCGGGCGTCAATAATCCCGTCCGCGTCAATATCCCATTCTTTCACAAGTTCCGGAAAAAAAGATTCGGTATAATCCGGCTTTCCGTCACCCTGTGTATCTATACTCAGGCGCGCGAGCTTGCCGTCTTCAAAGAATTCCCTTACGTCAAAAGTTCCGTCACGGTCGAGGTCCCTCAGGCCAAGGGAAAGCCTCCCCTCCTCGAACATCAGCCTGTGCACTACGACGCCGTTTTTTCCGCCGGCGTATCGTACATCAATCCGCCGGACTTTGCCGTCCGCAAGAAAAACCTCCTGAACATAGGCCGGCTCACGCGAATTGCGTTCTTCGTACATATAGGCGGCGCTTTCCACCGTCTCGCGCGTAAGGGCCGCCATTTCCCTGTTCAGCCGGTAGTCCAGCCATTCGGGCGCCCCTGCCGCCGGCTGCGCGTCCGCAATTATGGGAACCGCCAGTTTTCCGGGAAGAATGCGGGATCTCAGCGTACGGCTTATATCGTCCGGATACAGCCCGCCCTCATGGTACAGGGATTCATCGACATAGGGATATTCACGGTAGTTTAGAATCATGCTCCAGGCCTGCGCACGGTAATTCACCCGGAAAGGAAAGGCGCTTCGGGATCCCGGCTGGTCTTCGGGAAAATCCATGGAAATTTCATCCAGTCCGTCCTGGTCTTCGTCAATCTGCCACAAAATCAGTTTACCCGCTTTGATAAAAAACTTCTCCTCCGGGATTCCGTCCCCGTCACTGTCAAGAATACTCCGACCCGAAAATGAGGCAAGGGTATCCGCCAGAAGCTGCGGCCAGCCTGTGCGCGTAGCCGCCGCGATCTTGCGCACAAGGCCCATCCGTTCCAGCCCCCCAAAAGCGACAAACCTTTCTATTTCCCTCACCGGATCCACAAGCCCCTTTTCGATTAAAAGGCAGGAGACGGCGGGATCCTTGCCCCCGGCGCGGAAGTAGTCCCAGGCAAGCTGCAAAACGCCGTCGGAATCCGCCGCGGCCTGAATGTAGGCGGCGCGGGCGCGGAGGTTTCCCGCTTCGCTCTTGTCCAGAAGTTCAAAGCGCCGGACAGTTTCAGGCCGCAGAGGGTCCGCGGTTTTGAAAAAAAACTCAAGAAAAACAGTTTCATGGGGAAACGCCGCCAGCGCCGCGCCCAGCGTATCTTCCAGTTTTTTTTTGTCTCCAAGCCCCCTGTAGCAGCGCAGGCGGATCTCATACTCTTCTGCGGCTGGAGGGGCCTCCAAAGTATCCAGAAGCTCAAGCGCCTCCCTGTAAGAACGCGTATCGGCAAGCAGGCGGGCAAGATGCACGGCGCCCTCGCGGGATGAATAAAACTCCCATGTTCCGGCCCTCACGGCCCTGCGCGCAGCCTCCAGCGCGTTTTTTCTGTATTCCCCCTCTTCTGCAGCAAGGAGCCTGCTTTTCAAAAAAAGGGCGTCCGCGTAATCGGGCCGCAGAAGAATCGCCGAGGCCAGCAGCCTCAGCGCCTCTTCTGTTGCTCCCGTCTGGGCGAGTTTTCTGCCTTCCGCAAAGAACGGCAGCGCTATGCGGCTGTCGTCGGCAAAAACCCAAGAGGCCGCAAGAGCGCAAAGAAACAGAGACAGCAAGAATTTCTTCCCCACGGCAGCCCCCGTACTTATGCGGCCTTCATCCTTCAGCCTTCCGTTCTTCATACGCCTGCCGCGGCGGAAAGCCAAGCAGGACCCGTATCTCATCATCATCAAGAGTTTCCCGTTCCACCAGGGCGCCGGCAAGGCGTTCCAGCTGGTCCCTGTGTCCGGTAAGAATTTTCTCCACATCGGCAAACGCCCGCTCAATAATTCCGTGAACCGCCGCGTCTATGGTCCGCGCCGTTTCTTCGGAGTAATCCCTGTGCCTGGCAATCTCCTTGCCCAAAAAGATGGGCTCGTCCTCCTGCCCGTAGGCCACTGGTCCCACGCTGCTCATGCCCCATTCGCAGACCATCTTGCGGGCTGTTTCCGTGGCCCTTTCAATGTCGTTTTTGGTTCCCGTGGTTGTTTCGTTATAAACAATCTTTTCGGCGACGTAACCGCCCAGCAAAATGCGGATGTAATCATCCAGCCAGCCCTTGGACCGCGAATAGGCGTCGTTCTCCGGCAGGGACATGGAAAGCCCCAGCGCCCTGCCGTGGGGAATAATCGTTACCTTGTGCAGGGGATCGGCGTTCGGCAGGTAATAATGCAGAAGGGAGTGACCGGACTCGTGAATCGCCGTCATCCTTTTTTCTTTTGGCAGAATAACCCGCGACTTACGCGCGACGCCCAAAAGAAGCTTGTCCCGCGCTTCCTCAAAATCGTCCATTATGACATTTGCCTGGTCTTTCCGCGCGGCAAACAGGGCCGCCTCGTTGACAAGATTCGCGAGATCAGCGCCCGATGTTCCCGGAGTCGCCCGCGCGAGCCGCGTTATATCCACAGCCGGATCCAGAGGTATTTTGGCGCAGTGGATTTTCAGAATAGCCTCGCGCTCCTGAATGTCGGGCATATCGACCACGACCTGCCTGTCAAAGCGGCCCGGACGCAGCAGCGCCGGGTCAAGAACATCGGGCCTGTTTGTGGCCGCCAGAATAATAACCGCATCCTTGGTATCAAAGCCGTCCATCTCGACAAGCATCTGATTCAGGGTCTGCTCTCTCTCGTCGTGGCCGCCGCCGTAACCCGCGCCCCGCGTTCGCCCCACAGCGTCAAGCTCATCAATAAAAAGAATACAGGGGGCGTTGCGCCTGCCCTGTTCAAAAAGATCGCGCACGCGGCTCGCGCCCACGCCCACAAACATCTCAACAAAATCCGAACCCGACATGTGAAAGAACGGCACATTCGCCTCGCCGGCGCAGGCTTTCGCGAGCAGGGTTTTCCCCGTACCCGGCATACCCACAAGAAGAACGCCCTTGGGTATCCTTGCGCCCATTTTGGTAAATTTTTCCGGGTTCTTGAGAAACTCCACAACTTCCTGCAGCTCGTACTTGGCCTCTTTCTGCCCCGCGACATCGGTGAAGGTCGTCTTTTTGCCGTCGCCGGAGTAGCGTTTCGCGCGGCTCTTTCCAAAAGAAAAAGCCTTGTTCCCCCCGCCCTGAAGCTGGCGGAACATGAACCAGATAAAAAAGAAACCGATAAACCAGGGAATGAACTCTATGACAATCCGCAAAGGCGAGACAGATTTCAGGGCGCCGGTGATGCGCACATTCCTCTCGCGCAGTTTGGGAATAAGCTCATCGTCATAGTAGGGAATGTTCGTTTTGAAAGCCGTCATTTCCCCGCCGCGGCCGCTCATGATTCCCTGTATTTCGTACTGGTCAACTATTTTGACTTCCCGCACATCCCCGTTCGCAACATGCCCCATGAACTCCGAATAAGCGATCTCGTTTTCAGCGGTTTTGTCGCTGAAAAAGAAAAACACGATGAACATGGTCATCAGGATAACAAGGAATACCAGGGCGAAACGGTTATTCCCCAAATTAAACCGCATTGGGTCGGGATTCTTCTGATCGTTCGGATTATTTTGTTTGTCCACTTTCCTCTCCACTTTCACATATTCTGATTCGAAAAAATTTCCCCGTCTCCGGCCCTGGTTCTCCGTTCAGGCGCAGCGTCTTTCCCCCGAAGGGTTTCGCGAAAACCGCCAAAATATTTTCGTTCTTCTGCACAAGGGGCACAAGGTCTCGAAGGCTCTCCTCTACCTTCCAGTCTGAAAACAGCTTGTTCAGCGTCTTTTTACCCTGGCCGATACAAATAACATCGCCGGGCCGCCGGGAGCGTAGAAAAAGGCAATCGCCTTTATTCCGGGAAAAAACATCCTCCCCATTTTCACCGGGGGGAACCTCTTGCGCTTCCACATGCAGCCGTCCCTGAACACAGAAATCCATATTGCCGTCGATAAGATAAAAATATCCTTTTTTTTGGTTTAAAACAATATCCCGCCGCGCAAGCAGCCTGTCCCCGCGGTGCACAAGCGCAAGCCCCCTGCCGCGCAGAATAACGCCCTCCGGCCTGCCCGGCGAAAGCTCCGCGAGGGGTTTAAGAAATGCGTAGGGGATTCTTTTTTCAGTCCGCCCAAAACCTCCGCGGTTAACAATTTCATAGACCGAGTTTATCCTGAGCAGGGGATGAAGGCCCGCGAAGGCTTCAAAAGAACACTCCCAGCCCGTGCCGCTTTTGACCCAGGGGTTTTTCTCCCGCAGGGCTTTTTTCACAAAATCCCCGTACAGGCGCGACTTTTCCGCCGCGGCGTCCAGAGCCTTCGCAAAGCCCGGAAAAACATCCTCCGCGGCCGGGATAAGTTTCCGCCGCACATGGTTACGCAGAAAAGCTGTGTCCTCATTCGACGCGTCCGTACAGAAGCCCTGCCCCCGCTCTTCAAGAAAAGCCAGCACATCGCTCCTGTCCACGGTGATAAGGGGCCGTATCAGCCGGCCTCTCCTTCCCCGTATGCCGGCAAGGGCTTCGGCGGAAGAGCCCTGAAAGAAACGGAAAACCTGGGTTTCTATCCTGTCCGTGCGGGTATGACCCAGGGCGATAAAATCACAGGAAAGGCGTTTCGCCGTTTCGTGAAGAAAGCCATACCGGAAATTCCGGGCCGCAGCTTCAAGGCTGAGTTTTTCCCGCGCCGCGGTTTCCCGCAGCTTTCCCGGCCCGGCCTGCGCTGTTTCCACGGGCAGCCCAAGGGCTTCCCCCAAAGAACGGACAAAAGCCTCCTCGGCGCGGGCTTCCTCCCGCGACCTCAGCCCGTGATCATAATGGGCCAAAGCCAGGGAAAAATCCAGCTCAGCCCGCAGGCCGGCAAGGCACAGCGCCAGGGCCGTACTGTCCGCGCCTCCCGATACGGCCGCGAGAATCCGTACGCCGCGCGGGACGCCCTCCCCGCGGAAAAACTTTTTGACCTCAGTGTGTATTGATTTCATTCATTACGCCTTCCGGCGCGCTCACAAGCAGTTTCAGCGCGGCCTGCGCGGCCAGAGCGGCGGCGCGGGCAATGGCGGCGGCCTCCGGCGCCCCGGGTTCGCCAAGAACATGAGAAATCACATCCGCGCCCGGCGCAGGCCGTCCCACGCCTATGTAGATGCGCATAAAATCTTCAGTTCCCAAAAAGGATATAATGGATTTTAGACCCTTCTGCCCCGCCGAAGACCCCCTCATTTTCAGGCGCAGAGCGCCCGGAGGCAGATCCATGGTATCGCACAGGACAAGAAGATTTTCCGGCCCCAGCGAAAACCGCGACAGGATGCGGGGCACGACCTCCCCGGATCTGTTCATAAAGGTAAGGGGTTTTGCCGCGCACAGGCGGCGTCCCTCCCACCTGCCCTCGCCCAGCTTGTATGAGCGCAGCCAGGGTTTTTTCAAAGAAATGGCGGCTTTCGCGCACAGCTCGTCAACCGCCATAAAACCGGCGTTATGCCTAGTCATCCGGTATTTTTCCCCCGGATTACCCAGTCCGAGGGCGAGAATCTCCAGAACTAGCCTTCCTTCTTGCCCGCGGCAGCGCCGGCGGCGGGCGTGGCGGGAGCGGCGCCCGCGGCGGGAGCGGCGGCTTCGCCTTCGGCGGCGGCTTCGGCTGCGGGAGCGGCTTCGGCCTTCGCGTGGGTTATGCTGACAATAGCCTGATCAGGGTTATTGAGGAATTTAACGCCCTCAGGCGCGGGGACATCCCGCACATGCACGCCGTGGCCCGATTCCAGTTCCGTAATATCTATAACAAATTCGGTCGGCAGATCGCGGGGCTTACATTCCACATCAAGTTCATGAACATGAAGCTCCACAATGCCCCCGTCCCGTGTACCTTTGGCCGAACCGGTAAGCCGCACAGGTACACGCGAGCGCAGCAGTTTATCTTTATTGATGGCGTAAAAATCAATATGCAGGATTTTGCCAAGCCTGACATCCTCCTGATAATCTTTTACCAGCACATCGTGGGAGACCCCGTCGATCTTCAGATCAATGATCATATTCTCCGACACGGTACGGAATTTCGTGGCAAACTCTTTTTCATCTATCGCGACGGGAGTCGCCTCAAGATTGCCATACACGACAGCCGGGATCTTCCCCTGCCGCCGCAAAAGATTATTCGCTCCCTTTCTGAGTTCGGTCCGCTTAACAGCATCCAGCGTTTTTTGTTCCACTTTGTTCTCCTTCTTCACATGACATTTGATAGGAAATTGTTCGGAAACCGAACAACTCTGTATATACTTCTCTGGGACGGCAGGATTCGAACCTACGAATACCGGGATCAAAACCCGGGGGCTTACCGCTTGCCGACGTCCCAATTTCATTTCCTTGAGAAAGTTATGCTGCTCACCCTGGGCGGCATATCCGCCCAAAGAGTTATTCGAAAGCGCAGGCTGTACGCCGGCCAGGAAAACGCACGGCGAGCCGTGCTCTCCCGAACCCATGGAACACGGCCCGGCGTAGACACAAGCCCCGCCGTTATATTCCCGCAGCCTGCCTTTAGGCAGGCTGTACGCCGGCCAGGAAAACGCACGGCGAAGCCGTGCTCTCCCGAACCCATGTAACACGGCCCGGCGTAGACACAAGCCCCCGCCGTTATATTTCCGCAGCCTGCCTTTAGGCAGGCTGTACGCCGACCGGGCACAGGCGGCCTTAGTCTTCCGGATCCGCCTCCGTAGTTTCTACGTCGTCACCCATTGTCTCATAGGCGCTCAGAATCTTTTGCTGCAATTCGCTGCGAAAGTCGGAATTAATGGGATGGGCCACATCCTTATAATCTCCGTTTTTTGTCTTTCGGCTCGGCATTGCGATAAAGACGCCTGTTTTGCCCTCAATAACTTTCACATTGTGGACAACGAAACAATTGTCAAAGGTCACTGTAACATAAGCCTTTAACTTTCCTTCAGAACTCACCTTTCTGATTCGGATGTCTGTAATTTGCATGGACCTCTCCTTTTTTGCAGTATACCCACTTTATTGTAGTATAAGGTCTGGCATTCCCGCAAGGGGCGAAAGAAATTCTGTGACCGTATATGTCTTTTTCAGGCGTTTTTGGGCCTTGCGCGCGCCGGTTTCGTCCCTGAAAAGCCCAAACATAGCCGAGCCGCTTCCCGATAAACCGGCGTATATGGCGCCGCTGTCCAGAAGGCTTCCGCGAATCTCCCCGAAAACCGGCGCCCTTTTTTCAAGAACAGGGTAAAAGGAGTTAAAAAAACCCCATTCCTCCAAGCCGCGCCGTTCGTACAGGTTCTTTATATACGCGCTTCTCCCGGGGGAGGGAGAAGCGGCCGCCCCCGCGGCGTCCAGCCAGCCATACGCGGCCGCCGTGCCTATGCTCAGCGGGGGAATAACCAGGACAATGAAAAAATCCGTTCTGGGGACAAGCTCTTCAATCACCTCCCCCCTGCCCGATACAAGGGCCGCGGGAGCTCTGCAAAAAAAAGGAATATCGCTGCCCGCCTGTGCGCCCATTTCCGCGAGCCTGCCGGCGGACAGGCCGGTTTCAAACATGAGGTTCAGGGCCCGCAGAACCGAAGCGCCGTTGGAAGACCCGCCGCCCAGACCCGCGCCCTGGGGAATACGCTTGCGTACGGTAAAGGCAAGAGCTGTCTGTACGCCTGTTTCCCTGCGGAAAATCCGGCAGCACTTCCAGATAATATTTTCTTCCGCCGGAAAGTGAAAATCCCCTCCTATGACACAATCTTCACAGTCATCCGTAGTTGTCAAAGAACGAACCCCTATCTCATCATACAGCGAGACCATCTGAAAAACCGACAGGAGGGAGTGAAATCCGTCTTCCCGTTTCGGATAGATTTCCAGGTGCAGGTTAACTTTCGCGGGAGAAAGAAAGCGCGCCTTCAGGGTCATAAACACAAGCTATTATACAGAAAATAGCCTTTGTGTCAAACGAAAATAAGCGAAAAAGCGAAAATGAACGGGAAAACAGAAGAGGGGGTTTTTGCAATCCCTTGCTAATGTTGTTCGGAAACTTGGGTTTCCGAACAAGTCTCATATTTTTTCCGCCTGTACACAAAATTCTTAAAATTCTGAAAATCAACAAGGATAGCTTGACAAATTTATCTATATTCCCTTAGATTTTCAGTGTCAATTTATCATGGTCAAATTCTCTGCAAGGGGGGGAAAACTGCATGTCAAAACAAGAAGAACTTCTGGAAGTCTTCGTCCGCAAGGGCACAGAGCTGGACGGCGCGCGCAGGCTGCGGCCGGTCTATATGTATGGTGAGGATGAGGACGAAGACTACGACGACGACTTCGAAGACGATGAGGAAGATGATTTCTTCGAAGACGAAGAAGACGAGGATTACGACGATATTGATGAGGACGAAGATGAGGATGATTACGATGACGAGGAAGAAGATTTCGAGGATGATGACTACGATGAAGAGGAATATGACGACGATTTTGATGATGAGTGAAAGATAAGCTCCCCCTCAAACCAGAGGCGTTCCAAATCATAAAAAGTCCGCTTTTCTTTCGTCATCAGATGAATGACCAGGGCGCCGCAGTCCAGAATAAGCCAGCCTTCGTCTGAGGCGGCGCTTTTTTTCCGGCGCTGGAGGCTGACGCCCTCCTGCGCCAGAAAGTCCAGGATGTTTTTATGAAGGCCGCGCATGTGAGCGTCGCTTGTAACCGTTGTTATGACAAAGCAGTCCGTAAATGAAGAGCGCTGGCCTATGTACAGGGCCACGGTATCCAGGCCCTTGTGCTCTTCAATGCTGCGGGCAACGCGCCGCGCCAGAGCTTTGCTATTTGCAGTATCGTCCATCAAAATCCTTTCCCAGAAGAACCGTTACATCCGCGGGCGCGGAAGCATCGGGAATTTCCGTAACAATATTTGAACAGCGGATAATACCCGCTACGCGGGAAGCGGCCTCCGGGCTGCCCCTTCTGTCTATAACCCGCGTTTTCTCCACATCCTGCTCCTCCGCGTTGCTGAACGCCACCACATCAAAACCGAAACTCTGAAAAACTTCCCGCGTACGCCGGGCAAGCCCTGTGGTACTGGTTCCGTTCTGAATCTCGACGCTTACCGCGATGTCCGATGTATCCCGTGAATCCGCGCTCGCAAGATTCGCGTTTATCTGGCGCACCGAATCCCGGAAGAGCTGCCCCTCCAAATGGGGAAACAGAAGCTGCTGATTATCCACGCTGCGGGTATTGCCCAGAACCCTCTGAAAAATAATCCTGTCGCCGTCAAGTTTCACTATCTCGCGGCACAAAGCCCGAAAAGCGGGATTGTCCAGATTGGTCTTCATGGACGAGCTCAGAAAGGGCGCGAGCTGCTCATGAGAGAGGAAAGCGGCGGACTCCCCCATTTTCTTCAGCATGGCCTGCACGAATTTTTGAATCCTGCCGATTTTGTCCAGCTCTGTTTCCTCCGGGTCAATAAACGAGAGGAACAGCCGAGCCTTGCCTCCGTCCAGCATAACATTCCCCGATGGCAGAAGCACCCTGTTCCCCTGGCTGTCTGTTTCCATGGAGTTCGCTATAAAGACTTCCACTCCGCCAAGAATATCGACAAAGCGTTCAATCTCATCAAACGAAAACATGCAGTAAAAGGGAACCGGAAGGCCGACAAAACCCTCAACAAGCGTTCTGAAGTCCCGGGGGTCTTCCGGATCGAACAGGGCGTCGATTCTGTCCACGCGGTTTAAGGATTCAATAATCGTCCCGACATTGCCGGGAATATCGATAATGGCGCCCTTGCTGGTACGGGGATTATACAGAAAGATTTCCGAAAAGCGCAGGGCCTCGCCGTCCCGCAGCATAAAATGAACGCCCAGAGTTCTTTCTTCGGAAATCAGGGTCGTCACAGGATCGGTCCTGATCTGAAAATAGAGGAATATGCCTATTCCCGCGGAAAAAAGCACTATAAAGAGCAGGAACACTGTTCCTCTGTTGAAAAATTCCGACTTACCCTTCACCGCTTTTGCCTGCTTTCTCCTTTACAAGTTTATCGTACATAGCCCGTGTTATGGGCGCGATCTCATGCCCGCGGGCTTTCTCATTATCAAGAATATAGACCAGCATGCCGTCCAGAGGCAAGCTGAAACACACCGAACGGAACCTCCTGTCAATGAATTTCCTGTTCGGTTCGCAGTAATCGGCGACAAAGAGGATTTTCCCCAAAAGACGCAAATCCGGACAACCCAGAGTGTGCCGGCGAACCGCTTCCAGAACCTCCCCGTCACACACGCCAAAATCCCTGCGCAGAATCACGGCGGCGACCGGCGCGTGCAAGAGGACGGGGTTTTTCTCTTCGTACTCGTCCAGGGGACAGCCGGAGGCGCGGGCTTCGGCAAGAAGTTTTTCCTCCGGCATCTCCCGCGCCGCGTCATGTCCAAGGCCGGTAAAATAGCCGACAGCCGGGTCACAGCCAAAGCGCAGGCACAGCCGCCCGCACAAATCCGCGACAGCCCGCGAATGAACACAGCGCGGGGCCGAAAGGCTGCGTTCAAGAAAAGCGTCCAGCCTTGCGGTGGTCTCACTCAGGCCGGCTGTAAAGCCCGCGCACGCGGATAAAGGCATATACATCCTCCGGAATGAGATACCGGTACGCCCTTCCCTTCTGAATCCTCCGCCGGATATCCGAAGATGAGAGGGGCAGAATGGCGTTCCGTATATATATGTGGTCCCCGGCAAAGGGCAGCTTTTCTTCTGTCGTTCTGTGGGCAATGATGATGCGAACAGCCTGACGCAGGGCGTCCGCGTTTTTCCAGCGGTCAAAACCCGCTGCAAGATCATCGCCTATGATGAGGCCGGGCTTGCCCTCTATCTCATACTTGCCTGTAAGGTACTCAACGGTCTGTATGGTATAGGATATTCCCCTGCGCAGAATTTCGCAGTCATCCACGATAAACTCTTCCCGGCCGGCGCAGGCCAGACGGGTCATTTCCAGCCGCGCCAGGGGATCGTCCAGGGCGTCTACCTGCTTGTGCGCCGGTTTATGCGAGGGTACGAAGATAACGCGCCGGTAACCCAGAGCAAGGACTTCTTCAGCCAGAAAAAGATGCCCGTTGTGGATGGGATTAAAAGTACCGCCAAGAACGGCTGTTTTCACCCTGCGGCCTCCGGCTGTGCGGCCTCGGCCACAAGGCCGGTAAAGGCCCTGCAGAGATCTTCCAGGCCGGCGTGAGTAAAGGCGGAAATACCCACGACCTCTTCGCCTCTGAATTTTTCCTGAAAAAGGGGAAAATTCCCGAGCGCGGACGGCAGGTCAAGTTTGGTAGCGACAAGAACGCGTTTTTTTTCCGCCAGCTCCGGCGAATAGCTGCGCAGTTCCGCAAGAAGAATATCAAAAGCCTTGTCCCAGTCCCTATCGGACAAGTCGATGAGAAAAGCCAGAGCCGCCGTACGGGAGATATGCCGCAGGAACTTCAGCCCCAGCCCCGCGCCGTCCGACGCGCCTTCTATGATGCCGGGAATATCCGCAAGAACAAGGTCTTCGCCGTACACACTCATAACGCCAAGGTTGGGAATCTTCGTTGTAAACGGATAATCCGCTACTTCGGGCCGGGCGTTGGAAAGAATGGCAAGCAGGCTCGACTTGCCGGCGTTGGGAAAGCCGACAAAACCTATGTCCGCCATGATGTTCAGTTCAATCCTGACCCGCCTCACTTTTCCCGGCATGCCCGGCTGGGCAAAACGCGGCGCCTGAATACGGGAAGACTTGAAGTGAGTATTTCCCTTGCCGCCCATGCCGCCTTCGAGAAAAACCCAGCGCTCGCCTTCCTCAGGAAAATCTTTTAGAAGATCGCCTGAGTCCGCGTCTTTCATGACGGATCCCGGCGGCAGGGGAATCTCCGCATCCTCCCCGTCTTTGCCGTGCTTCTGCCGGCCCTCCCCCTGGCAGCCGTTTCCCGCCCTGATGCGGGGAGCTTTTCGCAGATGGCGCAGGGTTTTTAGATTCCGCCTTACAACAAAAACAACATCGCCGCCGGCCCCGCCGTCTCCGCCGTCCGGACCGCCCCGTGGAATGTATTTCTCTCGCCTGAAAGAAACACACCCGGCCCCGCCGGCGCCGGATGCAATGTCGAGAACAATTTCATCAACGAATGTGTACACGCTAGACCTCTAGCGACAGAGGCAAAAAAATTCAGACCGGGCTGACCACGGGCGCAGCCTGCTGTTCGCCCGCGCCTTCCGGGGGCGCGCAAGCCGCGGCCTGAACGGATGGTTCTATCGCGATAATTCTTTTTCCCCGCCGTACCTTAAAAATGACCGTCCCGGCCATTTTTGCGAAAAGGGTATCGTCCCGGCCCTTGCCGACATTCAAACCGGGATGGAAAAGCGTCCCGCGCTGCCGGACAAGAATTTCCCCCGCCTTGACAAGCTCGCTGCCGTAGCGTTTTATGCCGAGTCTTTGCCCCGCCGAATCACGGCCGTTTTTGGAACTTCCGCCGCCTTTTTTATGTGCCATACCGTATCTCCCTTATATGCTTTCGTGAATGACCCGCATGTCCAAGTCTTCGGGCGCTTCCTGCGAAATCCGCGCGAGTCCGCAAATCAGAAAATCCGTTATCCCCCTGTAACGCCCGGTCAGGGTATTCGGGATTTTCCCGACATTCAGTACCATGCTCCCTTCCGCGGGAAGCGAAACATGGGTTTCCACATCAGGCTCCGCCTCAAGAAGACCCGCCGCTGTACGCAAAAGAGCCGTTACCGCAGCGCAGGCGGGACTAAAATCCCCGCCCTTCCGGAAAGAATGCCCTTCCGCGCTCAGGCTGCGCAGGCGCCCTTCGCCGTCAACAGTGGCGGAAATTTGAATCACGGAACTCCGGTAATATCCTCAACTTTGAGGATCGTATACCATTGCCTGTGCCCCCAGGTTCTGCGGTAATTCTTCCGCTTTTTATACTTGAACCCTATAATCTTTTTGTCGCGGCCGCTGTCTTCCACAACCGCCTTGACGGTGACCCCTTCAATATAGGGAGAGCCGACCTTAACGCCGGCCTCTCCGCTGACAAGAAGGACATTCCCAAGCTCAAGCGGGGAACCTTTATCATCCGCGAAAAGATCAACCTTCAACAGGCCGCCCTTTTCCGCCTTATATTGCTTTCCCTTGATTTCGATTAACGCATACATAAATAACTCCAGTTAGATTTTGAGTAGGTATATATACCACAAACGCAAGCATCTAGTCAAGCCCCCGAATAGCAATCTCAGCAATTCCAAATTTAAACTCATGGTAAACTAAACACAAAGACCGGGGCGATAAAAAAAGCTCTCTAGCGGCGGACCGAAGCCGTTCGCTTTTTTTATCGCCCTGGCCATATCCGTAGCACCATGCGACTAAATATGGTATTGCTGTCTGGAAGCGTTTTTTATGGGTAAAAGCATTCAAATTGCTGACAATTTGAATGCTTTTGGGGATTGCAGGACAAATT
>JAISQU010000288.1 GCA_031274005.1 Spirochaetales bacterium | reverse complement strand
ATAACCAGCACGGCAATTGCTTCGCAATTGCATTTTAACCGGAAGCTTTGGTGACAAGCCGGAAGAACACTGGGGACTTTCACCGCAATTCCCGGGGCGATTTCCCCCGCCGATGCGGGGGAAATCGCCTACTTGACATTCCCCGCCAAATGGAGTATTTTTCCAGCATTAATTTAACTGTGAGGTTAATATGGCAGTACCAAAGTATAAACCCTCAAAATCGCGTACCCGCCGGCGGCATTCTATTAATAGGCGCCTGGATGTACCAACCCTTGCCACCTGCAGCAACTGCGGTAACAGGGGGCTGCCCCACAGGGTTTGTCCCAAGTGCGGATTTTACCGGGGAAAACAGATTCTTGAAGCAGAAGATTTGGCATAAAACTGGAGGAGTAAAGAATGGATGATGAATTGTTTGAAAAGGTAAAGAAGATTATCGCGGACAAACTGGAGATCGACGAAGCTAAAATCACTCTGGATTCTTCTTTCCGTCAGGACCTTGGCGCGGACAGTCTTGATACCTATGAACTGGTCTATGCGATTGAAGAGGAAATGGGTATCAGTATTCCCGATGAGAAGGCCAACGAATTTGAACGCGTAAGCGACGCATTGGAATTCATTAAAAGCCAGAACAAATAAGAAGACCTGTGATTTTTCAGAAGAAAGCCGCTGATTACCGTTCTGCGGCGCCGGACCCGGAACGCCGGCGGGAACTGAGGCTTTTTGAACGTACGACAGGGACAAGGTTCAAAAGAGAAGATCTTTTGAACCTTGCTTTTTCTCATCGCTCCTTTGCCCATGAGAGTTCACAGAATATCGGAAATAACGAACGTTTGGAATTTCTGGGTGATTCTGTTTTGGGCGCTGTTGTCAGCGAGTATCTTTTTACCGCTCTTCCCGACAGGAACGAGGGAGACCTGGCCAAGATAAAGTCTTTTGTAGTCAGCGAAGACAGCCTGGCTGATGTCGCGAAAAATCTGAAAATCGACAATTTCATTCTCATTGGCAAGGGCGAGGAGTACTCCGGCGGCAGGTCAAAGAAGGCCATTCTTGCCGACTGCCTTGAGGCGATTATCGGGGCCTATTACCTGGATTCAGGGTTCAGAAAGTGCAGGGATTTTGTTTTAAAATTCATGATTCCCGAGATCATGAAGGTTCTGGAAAACAAACACCGCAAGGATTTCAAGACTTTGCTCCAGGAGCATGTGCAGAAGGTTTTCAAGACCTACCCGAAATATGTTCTGGTGCAGAAGACGGGGCCCGACCACGACAAGACTTTCCGGATGGAAGTCAAAATACGGGACGCCTCCTATGGTCCGGGCGAGGGTAAAAACAAGAAAGAGGCCGAGCAGGCCGCGGCAAGCATAGCGTACAGGGATCTGACAGGAGAGGCTTCCCCTGACGAATGATTTTTAATTACCCGGTTTTCAGCCGTGTTTTATAAAAATTCTCCGCTATACGCAGAAGTTTTTCCCTGTCGTTGAGCGACGGGTCTTCCACAACGGACTCAAAGAGAAAATTCAGGATTTGTCCTATGGAGGGGCCGGGCGGCAGGGAGAGGGTGTTTTTTATGTCCTCGCCGCTCAGTTTAAGGCTTTTCAGCGTAAGAGCTTCGTCCCGGCTCAGTACGCCGGTTATTCTGCGGCGCAGCCCGTCAAGGCTCCGGGGGTCGGGCGGGACGCCTGTCCTTCCGTAGCTGTCGGCCAGTCTCAATGTAAAAAGATCTTCGAGGTTTTCCTTCCCGACACGGATAATGAAGCGCCGTACGGCTGCGTCGGTCCATCGGCAGTCATACGAGAACATGTGCTGCGCAATAAGATGGGTAACGCGTCTTATGAGCGCGTTGGGGAATTTCAGGCGGAGCAGGATGCCTTGCGTCAAGCGGGCCGACTCGGCCTCGTGTCCGAAAAAACGCGGCTCGCCGTCTTCTGTAAAGCGCAGGGCCGGGGCCTTGCCTATGTCGTGAAACAGGGCGGCAAGGCGCAGGCCGGGGTCGGCTACGACTATACCGTCACAGGCCAGGATGCTGTGCGTAAATACATCAAAGCTGTGCATTTCCCTTTGTATGACGCCGCGGCAGGCGGCCAGTTCGGGCAGAATAAGATCAAGGACGCCTGTGTCCGACATAATCGCGAAAGACTCTGAGGGTTTTTCGGATTCGAGTATATTTTCAATCTCCATGCGTATTCTTTCCGCGGAGATGGTTTTCAGGTTGTCCGCGCGAGCTATCATCGCGGCGAGGGTATCGCTTTCTATTGTGAAACCCAGCCGGCCGGCAAAGCGGATGCCGCGGAGGATGCGCAGGCCGTCTTCGTCAAAGCGTTCTTCGGGCCTGCCTATGGCGCGTATTATTTTACGCAGGCAGTCTTCCTGCCCGTCGTGGGGATCAATGATTTCTCCTGTTTCTATGTCCAGCGCCATCGCGTTTATGCTAAAGTCGCGGCGCCGTAAATCCTCGGACAGGGAGGATGTGTATTCCACCGAATCGGGCCGGCGTAAGTCGGTGTATATTCCGTCAATGCGGAAGGTCGTAACTTCGCAGGAGATGCCCTTATGCAACACGGTGACGGTTCCGTGCGGAACCCCCGTGGGGATGACCTTGCGGAACAGTTTGATGACTTCCTGGGGCAGGGCGTCGGTGGCAAGATCCCAATCTTTGGGAGGAGTTCCCAGAACAAGGTTGCGCACAGCCCCGCCGACGACATAGCATTCAAAGCCGGCGTTTTTCAGAGTCGTGTAAATCTCTTGTACCTGGCGGGGAATTTTCCGTCTCACGGAATTAAAATACCATAAAAAGGATTGAAAGGTAAGATAGCGCAGGGCATCGGCGTTTACCCTTGCTTTATGGAATTGCGCAAAGCACGCCCCGATAAACGCACGCGAAAGCGTGCGATACGAAAAGCGGAACAAACAAAAGCATCTTTTGTTTGTTCCGTGATTGCCTCAGAACCGAGGCCCTGCAAAAGCTATTGCAGTTTATAAAGGCCAAAAAAGACCGAAAAAGACCGCGGGGCGCAAGGGATTGAAGGGGCGCGAGCGACCGTTTTGTGCAAAGACGCTTACAAAATTGCTTTGCAATTTTTCAGGTCTGCTTTTACGGCATGGCAGGCTGCGGCGGAACCCC
>JAISQU010000108.1 GCA_031274005.1 Spirochaetales bacterium | reverse complement strand
TTTACCTTGTTATATCCAGGTAATTTGTAAGATTTGAGATAAAAACAGGAAATACCACGGTTTTTCCTTCTTTTTCTTCCCTTTTTCGACTTCGCGGTTTATATTCCGCATGCTTATTTGTGGGTCAAGTTTAGAGCAAGCTCCGGGGTATTAAACGGGCGCCTGCGAATAATTTCCGCCCGCCGGTGTGCAACTTAATTGCTTTTTTCCGCGTCTGATACAGAACAGAGTTCTCATCTTTCTTGGAGGATCACAATGAACAGCCAGGACACATGGCAAACCGGCGCAGGAACGGCGTCCGGCGCTTTGTCTGTACTTGAGGCGGACAGCCTTTCAGCCCGCGGGGCTTGCGCGGGAAGCGCCGCCGTTTTACCGGCAATTTACCGCGCCATGTTCATGAGCCGCGAAAGCGAAGCTCTTGAAAAAAATTACACAAGCCGCGGTGAGGCGTCCTTTTTTCTCAGCAGCGCGGGACACGAAGCGGGAGCGGCGCTCGCCCCCCATTTGATATCCGAAGACTGGCTGCACTGCCACTACCGTGACCGGGCCCTGATGCTGGCGCGGGGCATGAGAGCCGGAGAGTTTTTTCTTTCCCTTTTCAGCAAAGACGGATCCTTCAGCCGCGGCAGACAGATGCACGGCCTTGTATCCTGCGCCCGCCTGAATATCCTGAGCCTGCCGACGCCCGTAGGAAACGGAGCGCTCCAGGCGGCGGGAGTCGCCGCGGTCATCAAAGACCGGCCGCGAAACCCCCTTGTTTTGTGCAGCCTGGGGGAGGGTTCAAGCCAGGAAGGCGAAGTCCTTGAGGCTTTTGCCCACGCCGCCCGTGAAAACCTCCCGGTTCTTTTTTTCATACAGGACAATGGTCTTGCCATTTCCACCCCCACAGAAGGAAAAACTTTCTTTTCGGTAAAGGGAAAAGACGGAATCGTAAACCCGGAAAGCATTTTCGGCATTCCCATCATTCATGCCGACGGCTCAAACGCGGAAGAAATGTATCATGTTTTCGGCGGCGTTGTACGGGGAATCCGCACGGATCGTCTGCCGCGTATTGTTGTGGCCCGTATGCAGCGCCTGTCGAATCACTCCAACGCCGATGACCAAAGGCTGTACCGTGAGGCCGGGGAAATCGAAACCATT
The DNA here is from genome assembly GCA_031274005.1 of Spirochaetales bacterium. Taxonomy (GTDB): domain Bacteria; phylum Spirochaetota; class Spirochaetia; order DTKZ01; family DTKZ01; genus JAISAF01. The sequence continues at coordinate 11,161 of JAISQU010000108.1, read as the reverse complement.
CGCCGCGACGCCGATCCCCTGGTCATTCTGCGGAACATTCTGATCAGAAACGGAGAATCCCCCCAGGCTCTTGAGGCCCTTGAGGCTCAAATCCGCGCGGAATTATCCGAACTCGCCCGTGAAAGTCAATGCGCGCCTGACCCGCGGCCCTGCCCGGACGCGGTAAAATCCTATCCCGCGGGCTTTCAAAAAGCCGAGCGTGAAAACCGCGGCGCGCAGGCGGACTGCGGCGGCATGACAATGCTGGAAGCCCTGAAAGAAACCCTGCGCTTCCGCCTTGAAACAGACCCCAGGGTCTTTCTTTTTGGAGAAGATATTGAAGACCCCAAGGGCGATGTCTTTGGCCTGACCCGCGGCCTGTCCACGGATTTTCCCGGCCGCGTTGTCAACTCCCCCCTCGCCGAATCAACGATACTCGGTTATACGACGGGCCGCGCCCTCGCGGGAGACAGACCCGTGGCCTTTTTGCAGTTTGCCGATTTTATGCCCGTGGCCTTTAACCAGATTTTTTCCGAAATGGCCAATATCTTCTGGCGTACCGGCGGTTCCTGGGACGCGCCCCTTATCGTTATGGCTACCTGCGGCGCTTACAGGCCCGGCCTGGGGCCTTTTCACGCTTCCAGCATGGAAGCCTTCGCGGCCCATATTCCGGGCGTGGATGTTTTTATGCCCTCTACCGCCGCCGACGCGGCGGGGCTTCTCAACGCCGCTTTTGAATCAGGCAGGCCGACAATCTTTCTGTACCCGAAGGCCCTTCTCAATGACAGAAGCGCCCTTGCCGTTTCCGCGGCAAAGGATCTTTTTGTTCCGCCGGGAAAGGCGCGGTTCGCGCGAAGGGGCAGCGACATCAGCTTTGTCAGTTACGGCAATACCCTCACGCCCTGCCTGCGGGCCGCCGATACGCTGCGGGAAGAAGGAATTACCTCGGATGTTATCGACCTGCGCAGTATTCAGCCCTGGGATGAAGAGGCTGTATGCGCCAGCGCCGCGCGTACGGGGCGGCTTCTCATCGCGCATGAGGACTCAAAAACCTGCGGCATGGGCGCGGAAATCGCCGCCTCGGTTGCGGAAAACTCCCCCCGGCATGTGGCCATCCGCCGCGTAACCCGTCCCGATACCTGGGTTCCTTTTAACTTTGAAAATCAGCTCGATATTCTGCCTTCATATAAAAGCGTGCTGGAGGCGGCCGTATCCCTTCTGGGCGGAGAAATCACCTGGAGGGAAGCTGCCCCGAAAGAAGAAGGCGTTTTTGTTGTCAAGGCCGCGGGTTCGAGTCCTGCGGATGAATCGGTTACGGTTATAGCCTGGAAAGTAAAGGCCGGCGAGAATGTACGCGAAGGAATGCTTTTGGCGGAACTAGAAGCGGACAAGGCCGCGCTGGAACTGACATCTCCGGTAACGGGAAGAGTCGCCCGCCTTCTTGTGGAAGAAGGTTTCGCCGTCAAGGTGGGGACGCCCCTCATGTATATACAGACACTGGAGCAGGCCGCAGCCGCGGGCCCTCCCAAAGTCAGTCACGAAAATCCGGGGATTCCTGAAATCACCGGCCTGAAAAAAACCACGGAGAGCCTGGCTGCCGCGCCCGCGGGCCACGCTTCCCGCCCGTACACGGTAGGTATGCTCGGCATTGCGGGGGCCCTGGGTTCGCGCCTGGTAAGCAACGAGGAAATCTCGGAACTCTGCCCCACATGGCTGCCTGAGGATATTGTAAAACGTACCGGTATAGAATCCCGGAACTGGCTGGGTCATGGCGAAACGGTTCTTACCCTTGCCGCGGACGCAAGCCGGAAGGTACTCGCGAAAACGGGCCTGAAAGCTCAGGATATTGAGCTTATCATCTGTTCCACGGGAACGCCGCTGTATTCGAGTCCGGCTTTGGCGGCAATGATTCAGTATGAGCTTGCCGGGGGAGAAAACCGGGAAGCGGAGCGGGCGGACGCGGAAACATCGCCGGACTGGCTCGCCCAGGCTTACGATATAAGCGCCGCCTGCTGCGGCTATCTCTACGGCTTGCAGATTGTTTGGGATTACCTTCAGTCGCGGCCGCAGGCGAAAGTTCTTCTTGTTACAGCCGAGACCCTCTCGACAAAAACAGATACGGCGGACCCTTCTACCGCGCCTATTTTCGGCGACGCCGCGACTGCGACCATTCTCGCGGCCGCTGATCCTGAGGGCGCCTCAGGCATACCCTTCTCCGGGGGAAGTTTTACCCGGCTGTCGCGGCCCGTTTTGTCCGCGCAGGGCGAAGCGGGCGACATTCTGCGGGTTCCCACCTGCGGCTGCGAAAGGATTTTTATGAACGGGCAAAAAGTTTTTCTTGAAGCCGTCAGGGGGATGATGATGATGCTTGGCGCGGCCTGCGAAGCGGACAGGACGCCGCCGGACAAACTCGACCTTATCGTGCCCCACCAGGCGAATCAGCGTATCATCAACGCAGTGCGGCAGAAACTCCGCCTGCCGGAAGAAAAAGTTTTCAGTAACATAAGGAATCTGGGGAACTCCTCCTCGAGCACGATTCCCCTGTGCCTGCAAACCATTTTGTCCGGGGATTACAGGTGGCCGCAGGGTGCGGAAAAAACCCGCAAGCTGGGGCTGGCCGCCTTCGGCGGCGGCTTTACCTTCGGCGGGGCAATTCTGGAAGTTACGGGCAAGCCTTAAAGAAACCCCAGCTTTTTCAGAACAGCTTCCATTTTTGCGGAGTTTTCTTTCTGGGCAGCGGGATTCGTAGAGTTTTCCCACAGGGAAAGAAGACGCCGGTATATGTCGCGCGAAATTTTTGGAGATTTGGTCTGGACGCAGGCCTGACGGTATTCTTCAAGAACATCGGCCGATTGCCGCGTCAGAACCGCGACGGCGTTGGGATGCTTTTTGAGCGCGGAAGAGGGTACGTCGCCTAAAATGGTGTCGTTCCCGTAAGTCGCCAGGACGGAGTATTTTTTTGAAGGCTGAGGCACGTTGTCAATAATGTAGTCGGCTTTCATAAAAGCGGCGACTGTAAAACTATAGGCAAACTTGGGTACATCCTCGTCAGTTTTGAAGTACTGGGGCCAGTCGACTCTCTGCTGATGGATGTTCAGGCTTGTCATGGGCGCGCGGATAATGCCGGGTTTAGAGTTCAGGGGAGCGCCCGAGTCGTGAAACCCCCAGTGACCGTCCATGCCTATACCTTTAAGTTCCGCGACATAGTATTCGGGGTCATCCAGAAGGCCGCACAGGCTGTCCGCATAGGCCTCCGCGACAGCGTCATCCCGGCCGTCTCCCTTCAGTTCCAGGGGATGGATGGGCAGGGGCCCGCAGATTTGCTGCAGGGGGTCAAAGAAGTTTTTTTCCAGTAAATACCGGAAACTTATGGCGAATTTGGGGTCGCTGCGGCCAATGGGGTAATCGTCAAACTGGAAAAACCGGGTCGCGCGGATAATATCGGCAAGCTGTCCGTCGGTTTTACAGAGTTCTGTAAAAGACCTGTAAAAAGAAAAAGCGCTCGGCGCGGCCATAAGCCATAAAACAGTCTTTTTTCCCTCTCCCGCCGCGTTTTTCAGGGCAGCCGCCATAAGCGCCGCGGATGTCCGGCCCATGGCTGAATCATCTTTCTCTATAAGGATTTTTACTGTTCCGGCTTCCATAACTGCCTCCCGCTCCAATTATGAATACTTGACACCTAAAGACCAACGCTTCTATAATAACATGGGAAAGCTGGTTTTTTCAACATTTTTTTTAAAGCGCCGGGAGGTTTTATGAGGCGGAAACTGGCCGCGGCATGCTTTTTTACGGTATTACTCTGCGCCGCCTGCGTCACTCATCTTGGCGTGTATCAGCCCGGGGGGGAGTCCGGGGAACAATCTTTTCTGGAAATTGACGGAGGCCTGAGGGTCACGGCCTTTGACGGGCAGGAAGTGGACTGGGGCCTCGCGCCTGAGGACGACCGGCTTTTCTTTGGCAGGTACGCGGAAGTCGCCCTTCCTTCCGGCGTCCATACGCTGTTCGTAACCGCAACAAAGGAACTTTCGACTGAAAACGGCCCCCGCATTATTACAGTCGTGTACTCCGTCACGGCGGATGTTCAAATTAATTTTGCCCCCGGCCGCAGGTACAGAATAGAAGAAGACGCTCCTTTTCTGGACTCCCTGCTGGGGGCTGCCGAACTCATTGTGAAGGTTCGGGAGGTCTCCGGCTGAACGGCTTTTACTTTCTTTCTACCAAATATAAATACTCTTTTACATGAATATCGCGGTTTTTCAGGTTGCGGCTTCCGCGGAAGGTATTGTAAGGGGTTTCCAGAACGCTTACTTTTCCCGCGCCGGAAAGGATTCCGGGCATTTCCCCGCGGGTGATGAAGCCTTCGGAGTTGAATGAAATCAACAGGAATTTCGCCCTGATCCCGCGGATAAGATTTTCAAAAGCGGCGCGGGCCCGGGCGCGGCTGTTGTAATTTGAGCGGTTCCATATCTGCGGTATGCCCGATACGGGACTTATGGCCTCGGGCTGTCTGTATTCACAAATAAGGTTGAGCATAAAATAATTCGAGCCGTAGGGGTGCTGGTTGTAGGGCGGGTCGAGGTAGGCGACATCGACTTCGGGAACTTTTGCCGCCGCGGCCGCGGCCTCCTCCCGTAAAATCCGGACGGGGCAGGCAAAGCGGCTGAATACCGGAAAGGGCAGATGAATCTTCGCCAGTATGCGGGTAAGGGCGTCGGCGTTTGTGCCGCCGAAACGGCCCCGGCCCGATTCCCTGTTTTTGTAGAAACCCTTAAAGACGCCGGAGGTGTTCGCGTGTACCGAGGCCTCCGCAAGAAGGGGAGCAAGAAAAAACGGCCTGTAGTCTTCTTCAAGCCCGTCTATACGGCGCCGGACGGTATCAATGTAACGGGCGTTTCGTGATGTGTAGAAGACCCTTTCGCCGGGCTGTATGGCCCCGTCGTCGCGGGGAGCGTAAAGCCGGCTGATAATGCCCTCCTCAAGGGACTCGTCATCTAAATTCCGCAGAAGCGAGGCGTGAACAGCCTTGAGCCTTTCCAGATGTTCTTCGGCCGCGTTGTGAAGATAACAGAGGTTAATCGTCTGCGCGTAGAGTTCCAGATCGTTGGCAACAAGAAGCGACGCGTATTGCTTGAAAAAGCGGGATACTATTCCCGAACCGGAAAACACATCAAAAATCGAAAGTTTGTCTTTCGCGAGCCGCCTGCGCACGCGCGCGAGAGCCTCGCCGATAAAAGGAAGAAGGGCGCGTTTGTTCCCTATATAGGTGATAATCTGCCGGCTCAGGTAGTCAGGGTTTTCGTCCACGCCCGTCCTTGAGGATTACCCGAAAACCGCCGCAGCCCTTTCCGCCGCGCTGGCCGCATCGGGAGTATAAATATCCGCGCCTATGCTTTCGCGGTAGCTGTCCGTTACCGGAGCGCCCCCGACCATGATTGTCACCTGATCGCGTATGCCCTCCGTTTTTGCCGCTTCGACAACGTTCTTCATTTCCGTCATGGTTGTAGTCAAAAGCGCGGAACAGGCGATGATCTTCGCGTTTTTTTCTTTGGCGCTGGCAATGAACTTTTCAGCCGGAACATTTGTTCCCATGTCGATGACCTCAAGCCCCTTGCCTTCCATCATCATTTTTACGAGATTTTTGCCTATGTCGTGGAGATCGCCCTTTACCGTACCCAGAATAACAGTACCCCTGGCCTGAACCCCCGCCTGAACGAGCAGCGGCCGCAGAATACTTATTCCCTGGTTCATGGCCCGCGCGGCGATAAGAACTTCGGGCACATAGACCTGATTGTTTTTGAACTTCTCCCCTATAATGTTCATTCCTGACATCAGGCCATCCTCAAGAATCCTCTTCGCGTCGATTTTTTCGTCAATCGCTTTTTGAACCAAAGCCTTAACTTCGTTGGCCTTGCCTTTCTGCAGCAATTCGCTCATCTCTTCAAGAACGCCCATCGTTAGTCCTCCTGCCTGTGTATAGAAATATTTTACACCATCCGGCGGATTCGCGCTACTGTTATTTGCAGGAATTCTAAATTTAACCACTGACCTCACGGACAACACGGACGAAGACGATAATATAGTATGAATGAGGGCAAGCCGTTAAAGCAATTTTATCTGGCTGATTTCGTTTGTTATGAAGAAATCATAAGGATCGTTCATTGATTTGTCTGTGGAGCTGTCCGTGTGGTCTGTGTGGTCCGTGGTTATCCTAAATTTAGAATTCCTGTGTTATTTGGCTTGGGGAAACGTCATTTTTTCGATGTACGCGTCCATAAACTCCGGGGTAGAAGACAGCTCCACATATACGGTTTTTTTACGGATGTTTTCACAGCGCGAGGCCGCCTCCGCCGACAGAAGGCACAGCGCCGCTCCCCTGCCCGCGGCGTTCCCCGCGATCTGTATCTTGCTCTCAAGCTCGCGGGGCAAAAGACCTATGGCGGCGGCGCTGCGCGCGTGAAGGTAACTGCCGAAACCCCCGGCAAGGTAGAGCTTCGCGATATTCCCGGCGCCGACGTTAAGGCGGCTCATCAGAGTATCTATACCGGCGGCAATCGCGGCCTTGGCAAGCTGCACTTCCCGGACATCCTTCTGCGTAAAGATAATGGCGCCGCCGGAGGCGGACTCTTCTTCCGGTACAAGAAGAAAAGCCGGCTCTCCGTCCTGCCGGACAAGAAGGCCGCGCCAGAGAAAAGCGGGACTGCCGGGAGAGTCCGCCTCGCCGCGGCTTATCATGCGGCCCGAGGCGTCTACTATGCCCGCGGAAAGAAGAAACGCCAGAAGGTCGATTATGCCCGGCCCGCAGATTCCCCGAGGAGCTTCTCCCGCGATTGTCGTCAGGAAAAGTTTCCCGTCACTGCCGGTTACGCTGTCTATCGCCCCCGGAGTTCCGCCCGCGCCGCAGCTTATGTGAGCGCCCTCGAAGGCCGGTCCCGCCGCGGCAGCGCAGGCTGTAAGTCCGCCGCGGCCGCCCAGAACGATTTCTCCGTTTGTGCCTATGTCTATGAGAAGGTTCACGGACTCATCCTGATCCACCCCGCAGGCCAGAATCGCGGCGGTGATGTCCGCTCCCACGTACGCGGAAATTCCCGGAAGCGCCCGCACGAGTCCCCCCGGCGCAATGTCAAGGCCAAGTTCGCGGCCGTCAAGGTCCAGGGCTTCCGTAAAGGCCGGAATAAATGGGGCAAAGGCGATTGCCCGCGGAGGTATGCCCAGCGCCAGATGCATCATCGTGGTATTGCCGGCCAGCGTTACAAGGTAAATCTCGCCGGGGAGCGCGCCGCCCAGTTCCGCGAGCTTGTGAATCATACCGTTTATCTGCACGATGATTTTTTCCTGCATAAGGCGCAGGCCCTGCGCTCCGTTTATCGTATAACCAATGCGCGAAATGACATCCGCGCCGAAGGCCCTTTGCGCGTTCAGGCCGCAGACAACCGCCGTATTTTTTTTCGCGCGCATATCCACAAGGTAAGCGGCGACGGTTGTTGTTCCTATATCGACGGCAGCGCCGTAGAGCCTGCCGCGGGTATCGCCGGGTTCCGCGGCGAGGATTCTGTCCGCCGTGAGGCAGAGGGTAAACTCAAAACCGTTTTTCCGCAGAGCGTCCGGCAGGCTTTTCAATACCCCCAGGGGCAAAAGCGGCGGGCCGCCGGACGGAAGGGCCGCGGCGCAAAGGACGCGGCTGTAATCCGAAGCCTGGCCGCACAGCGAAGGCGCCGGCAGGGTAAACAGGTCTTTGCGCAGAATGGCGGAAGAGCCGCTTTCTTCCCCGGTTATACCGGCTATATCCAGGAGGGCGGTTTTGCCGCCGGAGCTGTATTTTTCTTCAAACGTAAGGGCAAGGCTCTCCCCCGGCCGGGGTTTCAGGAGGCAGGCAAGGCGGAAGCCCGCCTCAAGTTCGCGGGCCGGGATGAGCCGCCTCTGGTCTTCCGCCGCGGGAGCAGCGCCTTCTGTAACCTTTACCCTGCACTTGCCGCAGCGGCCTTTGCCCGCGCAGGGGGCCTCAAGGGTAAAGGGCGTACGGGTGTTTATGTACTCCAGAAGATTTTCGCAATCGGCAAAATCTCCTGAATGTTCGCGGCCCCCCGCGATAGTTTTTATTACAGACTGCGCCCCGGACACACTGCCTCCGAAATTATGTTTCATAAAAATCCTGCGCGCTTTTATCTCTTCTTTATCCCATAAGTTTATTGGGCAGCCACATGACCAGCGTGGGAAAATAGCTCATGATAAAAAGCACAAGAATGTAGACGCAGACCATGGGCCATATTTTTTTCAGAAGCTGAATCAGGGAAATTTGCGCTATGCTGCAGCCTATGTACAGCACGTTCCCCACAGGCGGGGTAATGAGGCCTATGCACAGGCCGTAGACCAAAATCACGCCGAAAAAGGCCGGGTCCAGGCCCATTTGCCGCGTCGCGATGGGCAGGAAAATCGGCGCGAGAACCATGATGGCCGGCGACACATCCATAACGCAGCCTACAAGCAGAACCACGCCGTTGATAACAGCCAGAATCACCAGGGGGTTATCGGAAATGGATGTAATGGCGGCGCCCAAAAGCTGGGGTACGCGGCCAACCGTTACCAGGTACGAAATAGCCTGAGCAGCGCCCACAACCAGCATAATAACAGAGCTGGCAAGAGCCGCGTTGACGAACATCTTGCGCAAAACGGCAAACTTCAGGCCGCGGTTAATGATAAACGCCACAACAAGGGCATACACAACGGCTACAGAAGAAGCTTCCGTCGGGGTAAATATACCCGACAGCATTCCGCCCAGCATAATAACAGGCAGCATCAGCGAAGGCGCGGCCTTCCAGGTCTCACGGATAATCACCTTCACGGAAGAGCGTTTACCCACAGGCAGTTTTTTGTTTTTCATATAGAAAAACCACGCGCCCATAAGCAGAATACCTGTCAGAATGCCGGGAAACACTCCCCCCAGAAACATCTTGGTCACGGAGCAGCCGGCGATGACCGCGTACACAACCATAGGTATACTGGGAGGAATAATCGGCCCCGTACATCCTGCCGAACAGACAATAGCGGCGCTCTCCGCCTTGTCGTAACCTTCTTTTTCCATAATAGGCAGAAGCACGGAACCAATGGCCGATGTATCCGCGACGGCCGCGCCCGATACTCCCGCGAAAATCATGCAGGCCACGGTGGCCACATATCCCAGGCCGCCCTTGATGTGACCAAGGATGGAGCGGACAAAACTGATGATTCCCAAAGACAGGCCGCCCTCGTTCATAATGTCACCCGCGAGGGTAAAAAACGGAATGGCCATCAGCGCGAAGTTATTCACGCCCATAAGCGTATACTGGGGCAGCAGCACAAAATTCGCCTGCCCCATGTAAACGATAAGGCAGGCGCCGGTCAAAAAGAGGGAAAACGCAATGGGTATACCGATTGCGATAAAGAGAAACAGGCAGACAAGAAATACGCCAAGCATTTATTTATCCCCCTTTGTTTGCGTAAACATGCCGATCAGTTTGACGATGGTGATAATCAGCATCGCCGCGCCGCTGACCGGAAGAATAAGCGAAATATACCCGTACGGAATCATGAGGGCCGCCGAGGGCCAGGCGAAGTTCTGTTCACTGTAGATGTAGCCGTACACAGCAAGGATGCAGGAGGCAATGCCTATACCAACAAGAGTGACGGCCTGCAAAATCTTCTTTACGGCCGGCGAGGCAGCCTCCTGAATAGCGTCAAAGGCGACATGCCGGCCCCTTGCCAGCATAAGAACAATGCCGATAAACACCATCCAGATAAACAGAATCCGCGCCAGTTCTTCAGAAGCCGTAATCGAACTGTTAAACATGTAGCGCATGATGACTTCGATAAATACCGTTGCGACCATGACGGCCAGAATCAGCGCGACCAAAGTCTCGGCCAGCCACTGCAGTTTCAGCAGAGCCCGGGACAGGGCGCTTTTTTTTTCGGAGCTATTTTCCATAGTTAACCTCGCGCAACCCTCTCAACTCTATTATTTTCTTTTGCTTTCGATGACCTGCACCATTCTTTTCAGATCAGGATATTTATCCATATATTTTTGCAGAACGGGTTTCATGCTGTCGATAAAAGGCCTGGTGTCCGGATAGGTAATCGTCAGGCCCTTGGATTTCAGGGTTTCTATATCCGCTTCGGCGTTCTTGATGTAGAGGGCGGTTTCTTCCTTAACAAAAGCCTGTACCGCGTCCTGAACGACTTTCTGGTTCGCGGGAGTAAGCGAATCCCAGTAGCGCTTGCCGACAACAACCATATTGCCCGCAACGCAGTGATTGGTAACGGCTATGTACTTCTGCACCTCAAACCAGCCGGAAGCGAGAACCGTCGTAGGCGGGTTTTCCTGCCCGTCAATAGTATGCTGCTGCATGGCGGTAAATAATTCGGACATGGGCATTGTAACGCCGTTGACATTCCAGACCTTGCCCATATCCACATAGTGTTCGACCTGGGGTACGCGCAGCTTCAAGCCCTTCATATCCTCAAACGTGTTGATGGGGCGCACGCTGTTTGAAACAGCCCGCACGCCGTTTATGGAAACGCCAAGCCCCTTGATGTTCGCGGTTTCCATACCGGCGCAAATATCCTCAACCATGGTATTCAGTATATCGCTGGCTTCCTGAGCGGAGTTAAACAGCGAGGGAAACTCAATGCACATCAGCGCGGGAAACTGGGAGGACAGCATGGTGCCGATAAGCCCCATCTCAATATTACCCATTTTGATGCCATCGATAAACTCGGCCTCGGCCCCCAGCATATTGTTGGGATACAGTTCGACGGTGATGGTTCCGCCGGAATTCTTCTCGACCATAGGCTTGAAGGTTTCGTTCATCACTATACTCGCCGGATGGGATTCCGCAAAATAGCTGGCCAGTTTGAGGACGGATTTCCCCTGTCCGCCGCTTTCCGCCCCGCCGCCCGCGAATACCCCGGCAGCCGAAAGCAGACACAGTCCCAGTACCACGATTTTCTTCATAAAATCTCTCCTTTTGATATATGAGTTGTATCACAGTATACGCCGACATCGCCCGTCTGTCAATTTTTCTATTGAGTCCGGGTGCACCAATTTTTTCCGTGCAAAATCACCGGAAGCCCTTGGGCCGCGCCAGGGATTGCAGCGTAAATCCTTTTGGCGCAGCCAAAAGATTGAAGCGGAAAGCCCGGTTTTTTGCGA
>JAISQU010000107.1 GCA_031274005.1 Spirochaetales bacterium | reverse complement strand
TTTACCTTGTTATATCCAGGTAATTTGTAAGATTTGAGATAAAAACAGGAAATACCACGGTTTTTCCTTCTTTTTCTTCCCTTTTTCGACTTGCCGGTTTATATTCTTCATGCTTATTTGTGGGTCAAGCTTAGCGCATGGCGGGGGGTCTCTCAAAAATATTTCAAAAAACGCGCATTTTGCAGAAAACTCCCATAGGGTTTACCGTGCGCCTCATGGTACTAACACTTCGGGCCTCACCAAAAATACGAAAGGCCGCACGGAGGGATAATGGACACACGAGAACTGCCACAACCTACATGGGGTGCAACTTCTTTTTCCGTGCGCCTTTTTTGCTCGGCCCATAGCATTTGTATACGCTGGGGACTTTTTAGGGCCTCGGTTTTGGCACAGTGTTTGTTTAAGCAAAGGGCATAAAGTGTTTTCTTACCACCCCGTCGGCTTTCTGAAATTATTGGCTGACCATTCTTGAAAGTAAAAATAAAGCTGGGTAACATTAAGGTGTCTATTACGTAGTTAGTTATGGTAACGCAAGGGCGCCTGGCGCCTTTCTAAACGCTGCCCGCGCTTCGTGCGCAGTTCCGGTTTATCCCTCTTCCGCAATTTCCGTGATTGCGCGTATTTCGGCTCAGTAATATTCCAACGACTGCGCGTAATGCTCCGCGTCAAGTTCCGCAAAACCGCCGCGGGCGGCAAGAAAGGCTCGCGCGTGAAAACACAGATTGCACTTTGAGGCATAGCCCTCTTCGCTTTCGGCAAACCCCTCCCGCCGCGCGATATAAAGAAGCTCCGCGATTCCCCCCGCAGCGAGAGCCTCATACACAGGGTACCTGCCCGGTTCCAGCCCCCGCACAGCCTCATTCAGGGGAATCCTCAAACCCGTACAGCGCGGCGGAATAAACCAACCCTGATTGTCAACGTGAAAGTGCCCTGTGGAAAAAAGACGCCCGCAGGGGGCCTCATCCGTCAGTTCCCGCGCGGGACGCCGGCGCGCGTACTCCTCTTCGATATTAACGGCGCGGCCTCCCATACCTATTGCGTACGCCGCTGCCGTGTCCCTGATATACGCGCGCCCCAGCGCCTCCTGCAATTCCCCGCGGCTGTGAATCCTGTCCGCTGCGAGACCCGACAACGCGGGAAGAAACTCCTCTTTCCACAGAAAGTACCCCATCCCGGCAGCGCGGCACAATTTTGCCAAAAGCAGGGGTCTCCCGTACGGCACATACTCCGCGTGGTACGGATCAACGGAAATACACAATGCGCGTACGCCCGCCCCCAGAAGCCGCTCCAGTTTTTGCCGCGCCGTCTTTACCCGCGCCCAGTACGCGTTTGTTTCAATATAATCAAGGGCTATGCCCGCCGCGCCAAGCTCGTCAATCACCGCGAGAAGACCCTCAAAGTCCAGAAAAGGCTCGCCGCCGCCTATATGCACCGAACCTATGCGCCCCTGTTTCAGAACGCCGCAAATTTCCCGCGCCTTTTCCCTGCCCAGATACCCCCCGCCGCGGCCCGGCGAACACGCGTATAAACAATGCCTGCACGCGGCGGTGCAGCGGTAATTGACCATGACGCCGCCATGATACAGCGGACCTGTTCTCAGCATAATGGAAACCTGCCTTTCCGTGAAATGTTTCCGGGTGAGCCGGTTCCAAAATGAAAACCGTAATCATTCGTGCGCATTTTTTGCGGCTTAGCCGCAAAAAACCGGGCTTTCCGGGGGTTCCGCCGCTGTCGCGGCCGCTTCGCGCCCCTTCAATCCCATTGCGCCCCGCGGGCTTAAAAAAATGGTTTCATTTTGGAACCGGCTCGGGTAATAATAAGCGGTATTGTACATCTCCCGCTACTTTATATCCAGAATCCTGACGGTCAGCTCCAGCCGTTGGTACGCCCTGAGAAGATAGGAAACCATATCAGTGTTTGTCCAGCCTTGCCGGTTATTGCCCTTAAATCTCCTGCAAATCCAGTTATCGCCCAAATCATCATAAAAATCATCGAAATATTCGGAAAATTCCCAACGGGTCATGACATTAGTTTTGAGCCGGGTTTTTTGCGCCGGAGCAAAGTTTTTACCGTTGTAATGATAAAATCCAAAAGATAAAGGATATTCTTCATCATGATAGAATACCATTCCGTAATTTTCGCTTATGTCTTTGATAAGGCTTCGCTTTTCATTGGGATCAACACGAAACCCCAATTCCGCAATCAATCTTTCTTTCAGTTCTTCCGCAACGGTATCCATTCCGGCTCCTTAGTCCTGGCTGGGATTTACACCTTGGTGTTCTTTTCCGTCTTTGCGGGCCGCGTCTGTTTTCTCCTGCATGGCAACCAAATTCTCCGCCAGTTTTAAGAACAGGTCTTGCCCGGTTTCATTGAGTTTGTTAAAACCGGCCCGTAAAAGCGCGGATTGGGTCTCTTGCGGCAGTTCGGTCTTCATTTTATGCATCCTACCAGTGGGTATAATATTCCCACAATGTGTCCTTGTCAATCCCTCTTATAAAAATTTGAACATATTTCGTTTGTATGTAGTATTATGGAAGCATGAAAAATGAGGCCGGTTCCGCCATGCATGACAGAATAAAGAAAATGCGGATTGCCCTGAAATTAACCCAGGCCCAGTTTGCGAAAGCTGTCGCCATTTCCAAAAGTTATATCGGCGCGATTGAACTTGCCGAGCGTCCGGTAAACGATCGCCTTGTCAAGCTGGTTTGTTCCACCTTCGGGGCAAACGAGGAATGGCTTCGCAGCGGCAAGGGGAATATGTTTGGCGCACAGGAAGAACAAAATGAAAAGTATAAGAAACTTCTGGTACTTTTCCAGCAGCTTTGCCCCCGCTTTCAGGACCACCTGATAAAGCACCTGAATCTGCTTTTGGAACTCCAGGACGCAAGCGAAGAAAAACAGTGAGAGGAAGCGGCAATCCCGAACGGTTCGGCTCATGGCGGTTTAAGGCGGGAAACCGCGGGGCCCTAAAAAGCCCCGGCGTATACAAATGCCATGGGCCGAGCAAAAAAGGCGCTATTATAACCGGGAAAAAGTAAACGCCGACGCGGGAGCACTATCACGGAAATTGCGGAAGGGAAATAGCCCGCAAGTGCAATCGCTTCGCAATTGCGTTGTAACCGGGCGCCTTGTTTTTCCACATGTAAAACCCTGGTGACTTTCACCCCAATTTCCGGCGGCGACTTCTCCCGCCGATGCGGGTGATGTCGCCCCCCTTCCCCCCAAAAAGAATTTCCGGTAGACTGATCGGCATGAAATTCTGTTGTGTGATTGTTTTGTGCGCGGCATTGGGTCTGCCGGGATGTTCGGATACGGAAGAGGCGAAAGGGCCGGCTGCGGCGCAGAACGGTTTTCCGGGCAGGGCTCAGGATGTATCCCTGCCTCTGGAGGACAGAATCCAGGACCCCTTGTCCCTGCTGCGTATTCCCATGGGCTCGGAGGATATTACCCTGCAAGTAGTGAACGCGAATCTGGATATTGATCAGCTGGAAGAACAGATAATTGTTTTTAAGAAGCGCAGCGATCCTGAGGACCGGATCCGGCTTATGGTGGCGGACTTTGACAATGTGCGGGCGTCCTTTGTTGTGGCCTGGCAGACGGAAACAACGGGGACAAACAGTAATTCTTTTTCACTGGAGCTGATTGATCTTCTGGGTGACCATGTGCCGGAGATTCTGTGTTTCGGGCGTAACAGCAGGGGCGAGCAGACGCTGGACGTTTTCCGCAAAACTCTGCCCCCCCAGGGTTTCGGGATTTACTATAAGCAGATTGCGGCCCTCTCCTCGGCGGGATCCATAGAGGTTGAGCAGAAGCCCAGGTCCGAGGCGTACAGGCTGCTGCAGCGCAATGACGAGAGTTTTCCTCTGGTTGTGTACGAAAAAGATCCGTCCTCGGCGAACATCAATGATCTTATCAAAATTTCCTGGTTTTGGAATCATCAGGATGCCTCTTTCAGAAAGGGCAAGACCGAAAAAATCGCGGGGCAGGCTATAGCGGAGAAGCAGCTTGCGGAGCTTTTTTCCAGGGGCGCCGAGGAGTTTGAGGTTTTTCTTGACGGCCCCTGGTACAGGGCCGGCGGTGATTCGCAGAGCGCTTCTCTGGGCGGGATTATTCAGTTTGATGTTAAAAACCGGCGGGTTATTTTTTTTACCGCAGGAATGCAGCAGATTTTTCTCTGGCAGAGTTCTTACAGGACTATTTACCGGGGAATTTATCTGAGCTGTACAAACGAATCGATTTCGAATATAACAACCCAGTTGTCCGTTTCCATTCTCGGTATGAATAATTTTGAATTGACGGTAAAGGGTGAGGAGGGCTGGGATGGTCAGTACCGCAGGCTGGGGCAGGAACTCCAGACGGCTTTCATTTCGGCCGGCCAAAAAAAGGTGTCGCTTTCTCCTGTCAATCTTTCGGGCTTATACCGGAATGAAAGCGGCATGGAAATTTATTTTTCTTCTCCGCGTTTTACCATGCGGGAAAACGGCAAAGAATCCGCGGGCGGATATGTCGTGTACTCCTTTGACGGGGATATTCTGGAGATGAAGGCCCTCAAGAACAACGGCCTTGTGGATTCCGTGAAAACCTTCAGAATCTCCTATCAGGAAGAGAAGCAGGGCAAACAGATTCTGCGAAACCTTTTGCTGCAACCCGCGGAGGTCCGCAGCACGGGGGTTCATGTAAAGGCCCTGGGGGAAATCCGGCTGCAACAGATTGCCGAAGAATAGAGTCCTTGATGAGGAACGCCGCCTCACAGCAGATGGCTCGTCAGTATTCGTGTTCCTATGATAACAAGGATGCAGCCGCCCAAAAATTCGGCTTTTCCCTGCAAAAGCGGCCCCAGCGTTTTTCCCGTCAGGACGCCGGCAGCGGAAAAAATAAAGGCCACAAGACCGATAAGCGCGCTTGTTTCCACTATGCGGAGGTCCAAAACCGCGAAACCGACTCCCACCGCCAGAGCGTCGATGCTTGTGGCCGTGGCCAGCAGGATAACATAATGCGTTTCAAAGAGTTTTTCCGGCGGCGGCCCGGCGGGGTCATCCCCTGATTTTTTGCGGAAAGCTGAAAGAATCATCCTGCCGCCGATAAAGGTAAGCAGCGCAAAGGCTATCCAGTGGTCAAAGCGCTCGATGTAACCGGTGACGGCGCTTCCCAGAAACCAGCCCAGAACAGTCATAAAAAACTGGAAAGCTCCGCAGAATAGTCCCATTTTGAGGGCGTGGCGCATTTTCGGGTGGGGGTCGGCAAGGCCGCTGCACAGGGAAACGGCAAAGGCGTCCATCGCGAGTCCAAGGGCAATTAAAAATACTGTAATAAATCCCATTAAACTTTAAGTATGCCGCTTTTCAGGACAGGAGGCAAGGGACTTGTTCTCCGCGCTTCGCGCGGAGAAAGTCCCGACCGGAAATGTGCGGTGAAAGCCGCCAGCCCTCTACAGGCGACACAACAAAGCTCCTGAATGCAACGCGCGCCCCGCGCGCAGTTCTGGTTTATGTCCCTTCCGCACATTTCCGTGATAGTCTCCGCGCTTCGCGCGGAGAAAAACTCCCGACCGGAAATGTGTGGTGAAAGCCGCCATGGTTCTTCCGGCTTGTCACCAAAGCTCACGGTTACAACGCAATTGCGAAGCAATTGCCGTGTTGCTTATGCCGCATCCGCACATTTCCGTGATAGTCTCCGCGCTTCGCGCGGAGAAAAAGTCCCGACCGGAAATGTGTGGTGAAAGCCGCCAGCCCTCTACAGGCGACACAACAAAGCTCCTGAAAGCAATGCGCGCCCCGCGCGCAGTTCTGGTTTATGTCCCTTCCGCACATTTCCGTGATAGTCTCCGCGCTTCGCGCGGAGAAAAAGTCTCGACCGGAAATGTGTGGTGAAAGCCGCCATGGTTCTTCATGCTTGCCACCAAAGCTCACGGTTACAACGCAATTGCGAAGCAATTGCCGCGCTGCTTATGCCGCATCCGCACATTTCCGTGATTGTGCCCCGCGCGAAGCGCGGAGAAAGTCACGACCGGAAATGTGTGGTGAAAGCCGCCAGCACCCGGGTGCAACTTCTTTTTCCGTGTATTAAAGCGATGGCGCTATAGACCGCCCTACAGCTATCGTCATTCCGGTGCGAGCGAAGCGAGACAGCGGAATCTGTTCATGGTTTGCACCTGCTCGCACAACAGATCCCGGCGTCGCGCTTCGCGTGCGCCGGGATGACGAATAAACAAAGCAGTTACTCCTGCCACTGCAAGACGGGATAGCCGTCGCCGCCAATTTCCCATGTGTTGGTAAAATCCCAGCCAAGCCCTTCAAAAACGCTTTGCGCGGGCTTTGCGTCCGCGTCAGCGCCGTCCCGCCCAGAGGCGGTCTTTTCTGTAAACGTACCGCCTGTTACTGTCATGGCGCTGTTGGCGATGTTAGATGAAAAGGTAACAGCGTTGCTATAACCGTCAGCGTTAGTATTCGGAGCGATACGGTTTATTGTAACCGAACCGCCGCCTGTATGCGTAAGCGAACCGTTCAGGGCCGCGCAATTACTGATTGCGACACGGACTCCGCTTTGCATCCAATTCTCTCCTGATATTCCGCCTATGAACGCGCCCTTTCCGCCTGTGTTTGTTCCGCTAACGGTTCCCCGCGAATAACTTTTTGTGATAATGCCGGCGTCGCTCTGCCCTATTAATCCTCCGACGCCTACTTCGTAAGCGGAGCCGGAATAGGATATGTTTACATTGCCTGTGGCATAACTGTCCGAAATTTCACCCTTAAGGTTGGCTCCCGCAAGTCCGCCGATCTTCTCGCAGCCTGTCGTGGTTACATTGCCGGAAGCAAAACTTTCCGAGAGGGACACATCCTCACCGTCTATCGCTCCGAGAAGACCCCCGACATAAAACCCCATTGCTGTCGCGGTTACCTTTACATTGACGGATGAACCGCATTGGGAGACTTCGCCGCCATAGGCGGCGTATCCGGCCAGAGCGCCCACCCCAAAGATTTTGGGGGCGGTAACGGAGAACTCAGCGCCGCTAATCATGATATTGGTAAAATCCGTGTTTTCCGCCCAGCCCGCCACTATGCCGGCGAACAGCAAGGCTGACCCCCCGGAAAACGACAGGGCGTTGCCGTTCCATACAACGTTCAGATTTTTGATTTCCGCGCCGCCGGTACTTCCGAAAAGCCCCGCCACTTGCATCGTAGTGGCAATGCCCTGAGAGTCCTCTATCCAGTCAGACGGTATGGCTTTGGCGACAGAGGCCAGAGTTCCCGTCATGGTAATCGTATATCCCGCGCCGTCAAAAACGCCGCTGAACGGGGCGGCCCCGGTTCCTGTGGGCGTCCAGTTTGAAACCGTTATATCATCTGTAAGCAGATACTTTCCGTTCAGGGGGTTTCCGTTTCCGATTTTCGCCAGATCCGCCGCGCTTGTTATCAAATAGCCTTCTTCAAATTCCACGCCGCTTACCGTTACATCATAAGCGGGCATGGTAAAAGTGAACCCGCTGAGCGGCACCACAATTGCGCTGTCGCCTTTTTTCGTAACGGAAAGCGCCGCGTCGGTTTTCCAGATATAGCCGGTGTTGGGAACCGGGGTCAGGGTTATTGTATCACCCTGCTTTCCGCTTTTAGGATTCATTGTGCCATGCGTTACGCTGGCGGCCAGTTCTATTTTATACGCCTGAGGAGGGGGAGTCTCAAGCTCTTCGCCGTTTTCGGACCCCGCCGTAACCTTCTTTATCGTTATCGTTACCGACTGCGATATCTCATACAATATGTACGGGTCATTGGTTTCCAGAACAGTAAGTACGGCTGCCGGTATAAGCAGATTAATGGTTCCGGTTACATTGAACGCGCCCTGGCCCACTTCTTTTATCGTATCAGGAAGTTTAATAGCCTCAAGCCCCTCGGGTAAGGCGGCGGCACCGTTTTCGGTTTCGTCAAAAGCTCCCGCGCCTATTGCCGTAACGGGTTTTCCCTCAATTTCCCCGATAATAAACTGCCCGGCATTTTTCAGATACGCCTGAAGCGATCCATCGCTGTTTATGAATCTGGTTATTGTTACGCCGCCGTCCGCGTTTTCCTCATACTCAAAGATTTTCGCGGCGGTAGCGGCCGTCATTTTTCCCGCAAGCGGGTCGTCTGTATAACCAGGTTTGTTATCATCATCGTCGCCCAGAGAACAGCCTGATGTAAACAGGACTCCCAAAAGAACCAAGAGAAACACCGAAAATTTCGCGAGTTTTTTCATAAACTCCTCCATAAAGAAAATAGATTTGTGATAGCGCCCCGCGCGAAGCGCGGATTTAAAACGCTGCGGACAGATGTACGGAAATACCCCGCCGCGGCGGGGATCATTTTGGAACAAGAAAATTTTTCCCGAAGTTTATATTTTCCGGGGAAAGCGGGTTTTCCGGCGGCGCCGTCTTCTGAATAAAAACTACTTAACG
>JAISQU010000016.1 GCA_031274005.1 Spirochaetales bacterium | reverse complement strand
ACGACGATACCTCGCCCTTCAGGGCGAGGAGAGTCATTATTCCGCCCTGAAATTGCGGTTTTCCCGCTTGTTTTTCGCTCTCCGCAATGCTATACTAAGCAGACCGTGTCTTTACAGAGGGGGAAACACAGTCATGATAAAAACCTTGACCGCCTGTACAGGCGAAATTGATGATGTGGAACTGGCTGTTTCGGATATTCTAAAACAGCTTGATTTGGGGAAATCCCTTCTGAAAAATTCAGTTGGGATTGTTTCCTGTTATTCAGAGTATACGCAGTCCGGCGTACTTGCCGCCCTTGCGGAAAAAATTCCCTTTCCTCTTGCGGGAACGACCACCGCGGCCTGCGCCGTCCCCGGAATGATGGGGCAGACCCACTTCGCCATTATGGTTCTTACCTCGGACGATACGGAGTTCGAGATATCTGTCTCCGGTTCCATTGCAGACGCGGATGAAGCGCCTCTGCGCGCCGCCTACCAGGCGGTGGCGGAAAAGCATCCGGCTCCTCCCGCCTTCATGATCAGCTTTGCCCCGCTTTTAATGAATGTGTCCGGGGATTTTTTTGTGAAAGCCTTCGATGCCATTACCGGCGGTATCCCCAATTTCGGCACTATGGCGGTGGACCACACGAGCGACTACCATGAATCCGGAACCATCATGGGCGCAGAGGCTTTCCCCGACAGGTGCGTTTTTATTCTTCTGTATGGAAACATACAGCCGGTATTTCTTATCGCCAATATTTCCGAGGAAAAAGCATTCCGTGAAAAAGGCGTTGTAACCGCCTCCAGGGGGAACCAACTGCAAACCGTTAACAACATGCCGGTAAGCGACTACCTTGCAAGCCTTGGACTGCTCAGGGACGATAAGGGGCACATTATCGGGGTCAATTCTTTTCCTTTTATCCTGGATTACCGTGACGACACCCGGCCCATTGTCCGGGTCATATTCGCCATTGCCCCGGACGGCAGCGCTGTCTGCGGCGGCGATATGCCCGTGGGTTCTACCCTCACCGTGGGCAAACTTGACGCCGAGGAAGTTCTGAATACAACCGAGAAGATTCTGCGCCAGGTACTGAAGCAGAAAAAAAGCAACGGCATACTCATATTTTCCTGTGTGGGCAGATATTTTGCTCTGGGTTATGAATCCACGCGTGAAATGGAAAAAATCATGGACACCCTGGGCGGTGACACGCCCTGGCATTTGAGTTATTCCGGCGGTGAGATTGCTCCTGTTTACGACCGGGACGGAAAACTTATAAACCGCAATCATAATGACACTATTGTTATGTGTCTATTTTAGGAGGGATGTACACACGTGAGTGATGATCTGGCAGAACTGGATGCGGAGACTCTGCGGGACCAGTTGAAGCAAGCCCGGCTGCAGATAAAAAAGCTGAATCGCGAAACGGAACTTTTTAAAGGCATTATTGAGCGTAACCGCGTAGCCAGCGCCGTGAAGGACAACCTGAGTCAGATTATTTCGGACAGTAAATCCGAACTTGAAAAATACATGAACCTCCTGCTGAAAAACTGCCCGGACATCATCCTGCTTTTTGACCGGCAGGACCGCATCGTCTATTGCACGGAAGTTTTTCTTACCCTCTGCCGCATTCCCGCCTTCGGTATTATAAGCGGAATGAGTTACCACGATCTTTTTTATGAGTATGCGGGGCCGGAGATTGCCGGGAACGCCGACTCGATTTTCAGAAACATGGCCACAGACATGAAGCCCGTTACCAAAGAAGAGCTTATCGACTTTGGGAGAAGCGGAAACCCCCGTAATTATACGGTACAGATAACGCCCATGGTGGACGAGGATAATTTTTCTCTGGGGTCCATGGTCTTTTTTTACGACACCACCGACATCCTTACGGCAAAGCGCGAAGCGGAATTTGCGAACAAGGCTAAGTCCGATTTTCTCGCCACAGTCTCGCACGAAATCCGTACGCCTATGAACGCGATCATAGGCATAGCGAACATCCTGAAAAGTACGCATCTGAATGATTCTCAGATGGAGTATCTGCGGGGCATTCAGAATTCCTCGAACACCCTGCTCAATCTCATCAACGACATCCTTGATTTCTCAAAAATAGAGGCGGGGAAACTTGAGCTTGTTCCCGAATACTTCAGCCTGCCGGAACTTCTGCGGCATCTGAAAACGATGTTTGAACTTATGTTCGCGCAGAAGAGCTTGTACCTGAGCTGTATTTTTGATCCTGAACTGCCGCGGGCTGTTCAGGGTGATGAAAAACGCGTGGGCCAGATTCTGACCAATATATTGAACAATGCATACAAGTATACAAAGAAGGGCGGAGTTATTTTTCGCGTCAGGCTGGACGAAGGTTCGGGTGAGTTTGTCTTTGACGTGGAGGACACGGGCATCGGCATACGCGAAGATGCGATTCCCCGGCTTTTTACCGCGTTTGAACAGCTTGACCTTGTGCGCAACAAGAAGGTTGTGGGAACGGGTTTGGGCCTTGCCATTACCAAGAGGCTCTGCGAGATAATGAGCGGCTCAATTTCTGTACGCAGTGAATACGGCAAAGGTTCTGTTTTTACGGTACGGCTTCCCCTCAAGATCGGCAGCGACGCTGATTTGCCCGCTGAGGAGGGCGGGGATGTAATTGAGTTTACCACGGAAAACGCCAGGGTTCTCCTGGTCGATGATATTCAGATCAATCTGGAAGTTGCCGAGTTTATGTTGAACTGTTTCGGGATAGAGCCGGACCTCGCCTCAAGCGGAAAGCAGGCCGTCAGCCTTGCCCGTGAAAAGCAGTATGATCTTATTCTTATGGATCACATGATGCCGGAGATGGACGGGGTGGAGGCCACTCATCTCATACGCGGCCTGGGCGGCGCCTGCGCGGCGCTACCCATCGTCGCCCTGACGGCCAACGCGGTGAGCGGCGCAAAGGAGATGTTTCTGGCAAACGGCTTTACGGATTTTATGTCCAAACCAATGGATAACGCGGACCTGGCCCGCGGTTTGCAAAAATGGCTCCCGCCTGAACGGATTATCAGAAAATGAACTACCCAAGAGCAAGCTCTTGGGTATCAGATTTTTCATATGAAAAATCTGTCGTTCATGTTGGAAAAAACGCGGGTCACACCGGCTCTGCGGCAAGCCGCGGGGTTTTATTTCGGCGGAGCGAACTCCGCGTCTTTTATGTTCGTGAGGTAGGGGGAGTATTTCTTGTCCGAAACAGCGATATGGTTCAGAAGCCAGTTTTTCAGAAAGAGAGCAAAATCAATGGGGGCGCAGTTCCCGTCCTCAAAGTTTTTTACCTGTTTCAGAACCATCTGGACAAAATCTTCGTGTTCCTTTTTGTGAAGCGCGTAGTCAGGATAATTTGTTTTCTGCATGAACCGCTCTTCAGTGGCAAAATGGACTTTTGCGTAACTGACGGCACTCTGTATGGCCTTCATGAAGGAAACTGTTTCGTCACGCCGTTCGCAGCCCGTGAACAGGTCGTTAGTCATCTGCACAAGCCCCTTGTGCTGGTCGTCAATCAGTTTGGACCCCACCGAAAACGCATCGCTCCAGGCAACCTTATTGTTTTGCATTGTGTACCTCGCACGAATCTTTTTGGAAATACTACACCAGTTTTGAGGGAAGCGCAAGAGGTAGCCGACAAGCGGTTCGCATAGGCGAACCGCTTGTCGGCCCCGGAAATTGCGGTGAAGGCCGCCAGTGCCCTACAGACTTGTCACCAAGGCTGGTGAATATAATGCAATTGCGAAGCAATTGCCATGCGGGTTATGCCCCGTCCGCAATTTCCGTGAAAGTGTCGACCCCGCATAGGCGAACCGCTTGTCGGCCCCGGAAATTGCGGTAAAGGTCACCAGTGCGCTTCACGATTGTCACCAAAGCTGGTAAATACAACGCAATTGCGCAGCAATTGCCGGGTTAGGTATGCCCCTTCCGCAATTTCCGTGATAGTGTCGACCCCGCATAGGCGAACCGCTTGTCGGTCCCGGAAATTGCGGTGGAAGTCACCAAGCCTCTTCAGGCTTGTTCACACAAGCTCCTGGTTAAAACGCAATTGCGAAGCGATTGCACTTTCGGGCTATGTCCCCTCCGCATATTTCCGTGAAAGTGTCGACCCCGCCTATGCGAACCGCTTGTCGGCCCCGGAAATTGCGGTGAGAGTCACAAGTTCTCTTCAGGGTAAAAAACTATCAGCCTGGTGTAATCGCAATTGCGAAGCGATTGCACTTTCGGGCTATCTCCCTTCCGCGATTTCCGTGAAAGTGTTCCCGCCGCAGGCGGGCGGAAATTGCGGTGGAAGTCACCAGCCTCTTCAGGCTTGTTCACACAAGCCCCTGGGCCGCGCCAGGGATTGCAGCGTAAATCCTTTTGGCACAGCCAAAAGATTGAAGCGGAAAGCCCGGTTTTTTGCATGCCCAGGCAAATTGCACGCGTGAGCGTGTTCTGGATAACAGGTAACAGGGCAAGAGGCCCAAAAAAACCTTTTGGCGTATAT
>JAISQU010000002.1 GCA_031274005.1 Spirochaetales bacterium | reverse complement strand
AAACGTTAATTTCTTTGTCCCAAACAGCGTCTTTCAGGGAAACATATCGATAGCCGAGCCGCGTAAGGTGAAGTATGGCGGGAATTTTAACCCGCGTGTTTTCATTGAAAGCCATCTCTCTTATAACCTCTTGTCCCGCGCTGCTTTTCTGATATAAAAGCAGGGGGATGGCGGCAGGTTCAAGTCCCCTGTGTATAAACCCACAAATATATTGAATATATCATAACATAACAGAAACGTAAAGAATCATTTAGAGCCGTTCAGGAATTCTAAATTTAACCACTGACCTCACGGACAACACGGACGAAGACGATTCGGGCCTGTATTTATGAAGTAAACAGGAAGTTGGGGAGTGGTTTTCTGGAAGCGGTATATCAGGAAGCCATGGAAATTGAATTACAAAAAGCGGAAATACCCTATGAAGTGCAAGGATCGTTCATTGATTTGTCCGTGGAGCTGTCCGTGTGGTCTGTGTGGTCCGTGGTTATCCTAAATTTAGAATTCCTGAGAGCCGTTTTGACCGGTTATGGCGTACAGGAAGCCTTGTATGCGGACAGACCCGGCATCTTAACCCTCCTTAAACTGCATAAATTTACCAAAAATTGTGTATAATTATGTGTTTTCACTTGCCCTTTCCGTGAAAATGTACTATCGTGCTCAAGATGATTGAGTGCATACTTTTCGACCTCGATAATACCCTCTATCCCAAGTCCAGCGGTCTGGACAAAGAAGTAAACCGCAGGATGACGGAGTTCACGGCCGGCTGCCTGGGAATATCCCGCGAAGAAGCCCAAAGGCGGCGCGAAACAGAAGCCATTCCCTACGGGACAACCCTCAAGTGGCTTACCGGAACGCATAACCTGAGCGATCCTGAGGGTTTTCTTGAGGCCGTTCACCCGCCGAACCTTGAAGACTATTTTGCGCCTGACCCTCCGCTGCGCGAAATGCTCCGCGGGCTGCCTCACCACAGGGCCATTCTTACAAACTCCCCCGCGGAGCACGCGCAGCGGGTACTCAGGCGGCTGGGAATCGAAGACCAGTTTTCCCGTATTTTCGATATACGCTATAACGGTTTTCAGGGAAAACCCAGTCCCCTGACATATACAAAAGTCCTTCAGGATCTGGGCTTTGAAGCAGCTCAGGTTCTTTTTATAGACGACATGCCCCGCTACCTTTTCCCCTTCCGCGGGCTTGGGGGGCGGGCGCTTCTGGTTGACGAGGCGGGAACCTGCGCGCAGGCGGGCCTGCCTGTCATACGGAAAATTACCGAACTGAAAGACTATCTGCAAACCCTAGGAGAGATGAGGTGAATACAAACAAAAACGCGGTAGCTGCGGCGCAGCTCACGGTCGGCGGAAAAACCCTGGACCTGCCTGTTTTCGAAGGCACGCGGGGCGAGAGATCCCTGGACATAAGCGTTCTGCGGCGCGAGACGGGCCTTGTCACATACGACCCCGGCCTTGTGAACACGGGAATCTGTACCAGCGATATTTCCTTTGTTGACGGGGAAAAAGGCCTTGTTCTTCACCGCGGTTACAACATAGAGGATTTGGCGGAGCACTGCATGTTCCTTGAAGTAGCGTACCTGCTCATCATGGGAAAACTCCCGACCCTGGAAGAGCAAAAAAGTTTCACCAATTTAATGAACGAACATTCCATGATTCACGAGGACATGCAGCACTTCTTCCGCAATTACCCCGAACACGCCCACCCCATGGCGGTTCTGTCCGCGATGGTCGTGTCCCTTTCCTCTTTTTATCCCCAGCTCGACACCGAATCTGTTACCGAAAGAATAGACAATACCGTTACGCGCCTTCTTTCAAAAATACGCACGCTCGCCGCCTTTTCCTACAAAAAGTTTATCGGCGAACCCTTTGTTTACCCAAGCTATAAACTGCGCTACTGCGAGAATTTCCTGAACATGATGTTCTATTCGCCGGTACGCGATTACATCATAGACCCCCTTGTGGAGAGGGCTCTTAATCTTTTTCTGATTCTGCATTCGGACCATGAACAGAATTGTTCCACCACCGTTGTACGGACGGTCGGCAGCTCCGGGGCGAATCTCTACGCGTCCATTTCCGCCGGCATCTGCGCCCTGTGGGGGCCCCTGCACGGAGGAGCCAATCAGGCTGTTATCGAAATGCTGCAGAACATTTACGAAAACGGCGCATCGGTCAAAAATGTCATTGAAGACGCGAAGCGCAAAGACTCGAAAATCCGGCTTATGGGTTTTGGCCACAGGGTCTACAAAACCTATGACCCGCGCGCGCGGCTGGCGAAAAAAGCCTGCCGGGAACTGCTGGGCCATCTGGGAATGAGGAAAGACCCCCTGCTTGAACTTGCCGTGGAACTCGAAGAAGCCGCTCTGCAGGATTCCTATTTTCAGGAGAAAAACCTTTACCCGAATGTCGATTACTACACGGGAATAGCCTACAGGGCCATGGGAATCCCTACGAATATGTTTACCGTTGTTTTTGCCATAGGCAGACTTCCCGGCTGGATAGCGCAATGGATAGAAAACACGCGCGACATGGAACAGAAAATCATGCGCCCCCGCCAGATATACACAGGCTCTCCCCAAAAGCCCTTCGTGTTTACAAAAGACCGGTGATTCACGGATGATCCGGGTGCATTCTTTGCCCTGCAAAGAACCGCGCTTTGCGGGGCTGCGCTATCGCTCCGGCCCCGTCCCGCCCGCAATCCTGTACAAAACATTTTTTTGAACGCGCGGGCCGCGGCCGCTGCGCGCCCCTCCAATCGCTTGCACGGGCGGCCACGCCTGAACGGCGCGGGCAATCACGGAAATGTGCGGACGGGACATAAACCGGAACGGCAATTGCTGCGCAATCGCGTTACATTCAACAGCTTTGGCGTTAAGCCTGAAGCGCTTTTGTGACTTTCACCGCTCATTTCCGCCCGCCTGCGGCGGGAACGCTTTCACGGAAATTGCGGAGGGGACATAACCACCACGGCAATTGCTGCGCAATTGCGTTTTAACCAGGAGCGCGTATTTTTCAGCCTGTAGCGCTCTTGTGACTTTCACCGCTCATTTCCGGTCGGGACTTTCTCTCCCAAACCCTTGGTTTGGGAGAGAAAGTCCCTTGCCTGGGGCGGCTGTTTTTGATACACTGGTCTTATGAGAATACCTCTTACCAAATACGGCCTGCCGCAGGTCGCGGTTTTTCCCGTTCTGACGCTGGCCTTGATGATAGCGTTTGCGCTTGCGTTCTTTCCCGCGCTCTGGCTGCCGCCGCTTGAGATTGTCCTTGGTCTTGTTCTTATATGGATGTTTTCTTTTTTTCGAGACCCGCACCGGGAAGTTCCGCGTGACGAAAAAACCCTGCTTTCTCCCGCGGACGGGAAGATTACGGATATTTCCGTTATTGACGAGGGCGGCGAGCTGGGGCAGAAGGTTTTGCGCATAGGCATTTTTTTAAGCGTTTTCAACGTTCACATTAACAGAGCTCCCTGCGCGGTGCGCATAGACAGGATTACCTACAAAAAAGGCGCTTACAAAAACGCCATGTCGCCGGAGTCCAGCCGGGTGAACGAATCCAACGATATTCTTATGACGCGGCTTTCGGAACCTGCCGACCGGCTTCTTGTGCGGCAAATTTCCGGCGCCATTGCGCGGCGTATCGTTTGCGCGGCGGCCGAAAGCGGCCGGTATGAGCAGGGCGAAAGGTTCGGCATGATAAAGTTTGGCTCCCGTACGGAGCTGTATCTTCCTACATCAGAAGGGGGCCGTTACGATGTTACGGCAAAAATCGGCGACACGGTACGCGCCGGTCTTACGCCCCTTATCAGGTACAGGTAAATGGCAAAGGAAAAAAGATTCGGCAGACGCCGCAGCCCGCAGCCGGGCCGTGTCAAAAAAATGCGGCTCAAGTATATAGCCATTCTCCCTTCGCTTATTACTTTGATGAACGCCATCTGCGGCTTCATCGCGATTGTCTACGCAAGCCGCGGTTCCTCCGCGGAGGTTCTGATTTTTCATCTGCCCGGCTTTACGCTTTTTGCCCTGTCCGGGTATATGATTTTTCTCGCGATGATCGCCGACGTGATGGACGGGCGGGTCGCGCGCCTGTCCAAGACGACTTCCAGCTTCGGCGGGCAGCTTGACAGTTTGTCGGACGCCATCAGCTTCGGCGTCGCCCCGGCTTTTCTTATGATGAGGGTCGTTGGCGTGTATCTGGAGCGCTGGGAGCCTTCTCCGGGGCTTGGCGCTGTGCTAAACCAGTTTGTTTTTCTTGTTGCCATCGTGTATGTTGTCTGCGCCGTTGTCCGGCTTGCCCGTTTTAATGTTGAAAACGAGGAAGACGAGTCCGCCCACATGAACTTTTCCGGCCTGCCCTCTCCGGCGGCGGCGGGAGTTGTGGTGAGCCTTGTTATTTTTCAGCAGGATATTCTGCCGAAACTCGCGGATCACTCTGTTTATCTTTTCACGATTATCGAATCCGCTACCGTCTGGGCGCTCCCCGTGGTAACCCTTGGCGCGGGGCTTCTTATGATAACGCGCGTGCGCTACGCTCATGTGGTAAATCACTATCTGCGGGGTAAAAAGTCTTTTTCGACATTTATCGTAATACTGTTTGCCGGGCTTCTTCTTGTCTGGTATATACAGCTTGCCATGGTTGCCGGGTTCTGCGGTTTCGCTTTGTCGGGCCTTATCCGCAGCGCGGGCGCGAAGATGTTCCGCCGTAAAAAGGCTCAGTCCGAAACTGCCCCCGCGGAATCTCAGGAAAAAACAGGCGCGCAATAGTACGCAGTCTCTCAGTGGTTAATTTCTTACTTCATACTTTTAGTATAACAGGGTACTATCGCTCAGCGCTATTTATCCGCCGATTTGTACTTTAAGGCCGCGGTTTTCGACAGAGGGTTTCAGGGTTTGCAGGTTTTCCGTAATCTGCTTGGTGGAGGGCGGATCGCCGCAGGTTTTCATGGGGTAGTCGCGGCCCAAAAGGCCGTATTTCCCTGAACCGTAGCGGTGGTAGGGTAAAAAGTTGATTTCTTTCAGACCCAGGGAAGCCGCTCTGTCCGCTATGGCAAAAAGCTCTTTGCGGGTGTCGTTGAAGCCGGGGATCACCGGAACGCGGACAATAATATGAGGATGAACGCGGGCAAGTTTTTTAAGATTTTCCTGAATAAGGCGTACGCCGGCGCCTGTGAAGTGTTTGTGTTTTTCAGAATCGATATGTTTGATGTCAAAGAGAAAATGGTCCACACAGGAAAGCGTGCGTTCAAAATTCTCCCAGGGAACATGGGCGGCTGTTTCAACGGCGGTCGAGAGGCCTTTCGCTTTTACGCCGAGCAGAACCGCGCGGGCGAATTCCGGCTGAGCCAGGGGTTCGCCGCCACCGAGAGTCAAGCCGCCTCCGGAGCGGCGAAAAAAGGGCTCGTCCCTGCACACTTCGTTCACGGCTTCTTCGGCCGTCATTTCCCGGCCTTCCATGACGCGGGCTTCGGCGTAACAGACTTCCGCGCAGGCCCCGCAGGAGACGCAGGTTTCGCGGTTAAAACTCAAAGCGGTCTCCCGCGTGGTAACGGCATGAACAGTACACGCCGCGGCGCAGGCCCCGCAGGTTATGCACTTATCGGGATTCAGCGAAAGTTCCCGGGTAAAAGCCTGGGACTCCGGGTTGCTGCACCACCGGCAGGACAGGGGACAGCCTTTGAGAAAAAGGATAGTCCTGATCCCCGGCCCGTCGTGAATCGAATGGCGCTGAATATTAAAAATAAGACCTTTATGAGCAGTCGAAATTCCGTCAGAAATGGGTTTGCTCCGTACGGTTTATAATGTCGTCCTGAAGTTCCTTTTCGAGGGCCGTGAAGTAGGCGCTGTAACCGGCCACCCGTACGACCAGGTCGCCGTGATTTTCGGGATGAGCCTGCGCGTCCTTCAGGGTTTCCGATGTGACGACATTGTACTGACACTCCCAGCCGCCCAGATCAATAAAGCCCCGCATGTAGTCGGCGAAGAGTTTGATCTTTCCCTCTCCTTCAAAGACCGAGGGGTGGAACCTCTGGTTCAGCACGCAGCCATGCGGAACCTTGACGTTTTCGAGTTTGCCCACGGATTTTGCCACGGCCGTAGCGCCGTTTTTGTCCATGCCGTGATTCGGGGAAATGCCGCCGTCGTTCAAAGGCTGCCCCGCGCGCCGGCCATCGGCCGTGGCTCCGGTTTTGAGGCCGAAGGGAATATTCGCGGAAAGATAATACAGTCCGCCGATAAAGGGGCCTCCGCGGGAGTTGGTATACAAGCGCAGCTCGTCACAGAAAATCCTCAGGACAGTATTGCAGATGGTGTCCACATCATCTATATCGTTACCGAATTTGGAGGCGCGGTTTATCAGCATCTGGCGGACGGGTTCTTTTTCCGCGAAATCTGTCCGCAGGGTATCAACAAGTTCGGCGGGGCTCAGCCTGCGTTCTTCAAATACCAGTTTCTTTATCGCGGCAAGGGAATCGCCTGTTGTGATTGGCCCGACGCCCAGGGGCGAGGTCGTATTGTAAACGGCCCCCCCGCGGTTAAACTCCACGCCCTTCTCCACACAGCCCTCGACAACCGTTGAATAAAAAGGAAGGGGCGAAAAATCCGCGTGGCACAGATCCAGAATATTGTCATATTCGACCAGGTTCTTAATAAAATACCGTACCTGGGTTTTGAAGGCTGCAAGAACATCGCTGAAAGACGCGAAAGTTTCCGGCGCTCCTGTCACAGGGCCCATTTGCTTTCCGGTAAGCATACATACGCCGTTATTCAGCGCGAGTTCCAGGCACTTTGCCAGATTGAGCTGGCCGGAGTTCCCCCAACTGTTTGTCTTGCCTTCTATAACCACTTCGCTGCATCCCAGAAGGCTGAAGTTCCACGCCTCCTGCGGCGGTATGCCTATGTCCAGCATGGAACGGATAATCACCTGATCGCCGAATATTTTGATTTTGTTGATGCCCGCCTTGATATTGAGCGCGGTTTTGCGCAAAAACGCGTCAGGCGTTCCCGGATGAACCCGTACGGCAATGTCAGGCTGTACAAGGCGCACTTCACGGTCTGCGTCCAGAATCATGCAGGAAAGCTCATTCGTCGCGTCGCTTCCGTTGGCCTGGCAGCCCCCCAGCGTAATGCACTGCCCGTGCCCCGGTCCCTGGAGAAAACGCGTCGCCTGGTTGGAGTATATTTTGTCAACCTCGTTGAGCTTGAGGAAGAAGCATTCCAGAATTTCCATGGCGGAGTCCAGCGCCAGTTCGCCCGAGGCAATGTCGCGGCGGTAGTAGCCGATTAATAGCTGGTCAAGGCGGCCCAAAACAATGGACAGACCGTTGGCCTCCAGCTGAATCGCTATCTGGCAGAAATAAATAAACTGCAGCGCCTCACGGAAAGTAGCCGGGGGAAAGGCCGGCACGCGGCGGCATACGCGCGCAATCTCCAGAAGCTCCTCGCGGCGCTCAGGATCCCTTTCGGCGGCGCCCGGCGCGCCGGCAAGTTTTTCCGCAAGAGCGGCGTAACGCTCCGCAAAGCCCAGAAGAGCCTCGCAGGAAATAACGCAGGCTTCATAAAAATTTCTTGTTTCAGAATCATCGCCGCTGTCCAGCATTTTTTCCCTGCACTCGGCGGCCAGCGCGGCATATCCTTTTTTTAAAAGACCCTCGTAATTCGGCGAAAGATGCCCGGGGCCGGACATAGTATAATTCTCGTTACCGAAAACCCCCAAAGAATGGACGGCCTTCAGTTCCTCCGGCATACGTTTCAGAGCCAGGTCGCGCAGGCACCGCCCCTCCCAATAGGGAACAAGGCCGCGAAGCCTCTTTTTCTGCGCCTCTGTTATGAAAAATCTGTCCCCCTTGCGGATCATAAAATCATCCATCTGGTCGCGGATCCAGTCTATGGCGTATTCGGGAAACAACGGAACCCCCCGGCGGTTTCTATTCTGATTCCCCACAATAAGTTCGTCCGGCCTGATCTCAATAGTCATCCGGTCAAGGAGGTCCGCAAAAACCCGCGCTTTGCGGAGAACCGGCGGCAGCTTCTCATGCCTCTTGTAACTTTCGGTAACGATTTCAGCCCGCTCGGTATCGACCTGCCGGGTACTGTCCAGGAATTCCTGTCTAAGACGCGCTATTCGGCTATTCATAAACAAAATAATAGCTCCATTTAGGAGTTCTGTCCAGGGACATTTTCTCCCAAGGGTGCACCAATTTTTTCCGTGCGCCTTTTTTGCTTCGCAAAAAACCGGGCTTTCCGCTTCAATCTTTTGGCTGTGCCAAAAGGATTTACGCTGCAATCCCTGGCGCGGCCCCGGGGCTCCCGGTGATTGTGCACGGAAAAAATTGGTCCACCCTTCTCCCAACCCTCCGGTTTGGGAGAAAATGTCCCGACCGGAAATCGCGGAGGGGGCATAACCGGAACGGCAATTGCTGCGCAATTGCGTTATATCCAGGAGCTTTGGTGACAAGCCCGAAGAGGCTTGCTGCAGGGCATCGGCGTTTACC
>JAISQU010000029.1 GCA_031274005.1 Spirochaetales bacterium | reverse complement strand
GGGCCGTTTTGCCCTATTTTGCAAGCACACGGCGTGCGATTTCCTGGCCCGGTTTGCGGCGTTTTACGCCGCAAATGCGCCCAAATTCCGAATTATTAAGGAGATTTTGAACAGGCTCTAAAACGCCCCGGCGTATACAAATGCTATGGGCCGAGCAAAAATGCGCACGAATGATTACAGTCTTCATTTTGGAATCATCTCAAGGAGTATAATATGGTATTAAACCAAAAAAAATTGAAAAAAAAGTTGACAAATTTGGTTTTCTGACTTACTATGTAACTGGCTATACCAGTTACATAGTAACAAAACATGATTTAACTTACGCATCCTGGAAAATAATAATTTTTTGAGTTGTTATGGAGGAAAATATGGAAAAATTGGTCATTACGGCGACTACGGCAAACTCGTGGATCTATCCTGAGGCGAAAAATTGGGCGACAAATGTAGACGATCTTGTTGAGGATGCCGTGCAATGTTACGAGGCGGGCGCGGCTGTTGTACACGTACATCTTACGCGGGGGCACGAGAAGGAAATCGTGGACAAAATCCGGAAAAGATGCAAAGTCGTCATTCAGGCCGGTATGTCCAGCGATATAATCCCGGACCGCAAAGGGGACTTTGAGGCGAAACCTGAAATGCTGTCGGTCATCCTGCATCACCACGCGGAATTTTTTACGGAATTGGCCATGAACAGGCTGCACCCGATGGAAGAGCTGGAAGAGTACTGCCTCAAGAGCCGGGAAGCGGGGGTGCGGATAGAATGGGAAGTCTGGAACGCGGGCGCCACCTGGGCCCTTGAATATCTTGATAAAAAGAGATTGCTGGATAAGCCGAATATTCTGACATGCTTTTTTGGCTGGCCCGGAAGCACCTGGTCGCCGCCGACAGCGGAAGAATACCTGCACCGCGTAAAGTATCTGCCCGCCGACAGCAAGCATACCATAAGCGTTATGGGCGAAGAACAGACCCTCATAGCGACTCTCGCCATAGCATCGGGCGGCAATGTGCGTGTCGGAACAGAAGACTGGCCGTACCTGGCGCCGGGAAAGAAGGCGAAAAATAACGCGGAAATTGTGGCGCGGATTGTACGCCTTGCGAACGAGATGGGACGGGAAGTGGCGACGCCGGATGAGGCCCGCAGGATGTTGAATCTGAAATAAACACTGTCAATGAAATATGCATAGTATGATGCATATTAAAAATATAAGGAAAAGGAGTATTGTATGAAGAAAAAAGTGGTAGCGATTCTGTTGCTGGTTTTGATTCTCCCCGCTTTTGTTTTTGCGGGCGGAGGAAAAGAATCTGCAGGCGCCGCCGGAAGCTCCAGCCCCGTAACAATAACAGTTGGTACATCAGGGCCGGGAAGCGTCGCTTTTACATGGGTTTCCACCCTGTCTACGCTTTTGGAACAGGAAAAGGCTGATGTAAGGATTCGTGTCGCCGGGGATATGCCGGACGTTGAGGCGTTCAGGATAATGGAAAAAGCGGCTGCGGGCGTAGACGCGTCTTTGGGAACGGGGACAACGCTGGCGCGCGCCCTTTCCGCCAAAGAGCCTTTTAAACCGGATGAAACTTTCAAAAATCTGCGGGTACTTTTCCCTCTGGGACTTTCCCCCGTTCAGACTGTTGCCCGGCAGGATTCAGGCATAACAAAATTTTCTGATTTTAATGGCAAGCGTATTTCCGGCGGCGCTGTGGGAAGCGGCCCCGATACTTTTATGCGCGAGTTTTTCCCGAAAATGTATCCCAATATTAAAGTGGAAATAGTTCCTATGGCTTTTTCCGGCGTATCATCGGCCATGCAGGACAAGAAAATTGACGGCTATTTGACATTCGGTTCCGCGCCCTACCCGGCAATTGTTGAAACCCAATCCCTGGTCAAGATCAACTTTATCGATATTGAGGATGATGTGCGCACAAGATGGTTTAAGGAACATCCCGAGCATCATACCATGAAAATAGCGGCCGGTTCGTATGAAACCCAAACAAAAGAAATTGTATCCCTGGGGCATGTGGCGCATCTGGTAACGAACACGAATCTTAGTGAACAGGTTGCCTATTATCTTACAAAGAGAATTCTGGATCCCAAATTTAAGGAGTCTTTGATTAAGGCTACAGCGGCGTGGGCCGCCGCGTTTGAAGGTCTTGAGAATAATACATTTTTTGACGACGTAAAAGGCCTTGGGCTTCGCCTGCATCCCGGCGCCGCCAGAGCGTATGAGGAAGCGGGTTACGATGTCAGCGGTATAAAATAAGCCGTCCGTATTGAAGGGCTTAGTTTCAGTAAAACGAACTAAGCCTTTTTGATAACCGTACAGGAGTAATAAATGGCCGAACAAAATATTCAAACGTGGAAAACAATCTTTAAGGTTGATTCGTTATTAATCTTTCGCGTTATAGCGGTGATTTTTCCCATACTTTTCCTGTCTGTAGCGTATTTTCCGGTACCGGATCACATAATGATTGGTACGTTTATCTGGCTCGTCTGGATATTGACTTTGGCGTTTAAGCCCCTGTCAACAAAGACGAAGGAAAAGACAAAAGTTCCTTTTTATGACTGGATACTGATAGCGGCGGCCACGTATATATTCAGGCATTATGTATTCGGATATTACGAAATAATGATGAATATGGGCATTTACACGTTGAAAGATTATATCATTATCATTTCGGCCATTGTTATTTCGCTCGAAACCGCAAGGCGTATTTTTGGCTGGGTTTTGCCGCTTATCGCGGTTGGGAGCATTGGTTTTCTTATTTACGCGGGTTTTATGCCGGACCAGATTTTAGGCCGGATTTTTTTGGGCGAGCTGGGAATGTTCGGTTCAATCGCCGATGTTTTTGCCCGGTATGTACTGCTTTTTATGATTTTCGGACGCCTCATGGAACAGGCCGGGGGAACCGAATTTCTGTACAGGCTGATTCTCCGCCTGAAAAAAGTGCGGGGGGGGCCGGCAAAGGCGGCGGTAATTGGCAGCGCCGTTTTGGGAATGATTATGGGTTCCAGCGCGGGAAATGTCGCGGTAACGGGATCCATGACTATTCCCATGATGAAAAGAGTTGGGTATAAACCCCAGCGGGCAGGGGCCATTGAAGTAGCCGCGAGCCTGGGCGGTGAGTTAACGCCCCCGGTTATGGGCGCCGCGGCGTTTCTGGTTGTGGCGAATACGGGAGTCCCCTACCGCGAGGTAATTCTTTTGTCGATTTTGCCCGCGATTCTCTATTATATTCCGATTTTTCTGTCCATCCATTTTGAGGCTGAAAAATACAATTTTGTTTCCACCGAGGAGGTTGACGAAACCGGGCCGACATTAATGGATTTTAGCCATTTGTTTGTACCGCCGATTGTGTTGGTTGCGCTTATAATCATTGGGTATTCCCCCACCTATGGCGCGGCCGCCGGAATAATAGCGATTATCATTGTCAGCCAATTCAGGAAAAAATCCCGTATGTCGTTTTTTAAAATCGTACAGGGCTTGATGGAAGGCGCTTTGTCTTTTCTGAATGTGGGCGCTGCTGCGGCTGTTTTGGGATTTATTATGGTTGGCGTTATCATGGCCGGGGTGCCGGGCCAGTTCGGGAACTGGGCAATCGGTTTAACGGGCGGAAGCCTGCCGCTGGTTATTTTTGTGGTGTTTGCCATGGGCCTGGTTCTTGGCATGGGTATACCCATTGTCGGTTCCTACCTGATTCTTGCCACAGTCGCCGGTCCGGCGCTGGAATCTTTTGGAGTAAATATTTTAGGGGCGCACCTTCTGATAATGTGGTTTTGCGAAACCGCCGCGGTTACCCCGCCTGTTTGTCTTGCTACTTTCGTGGCCTGTGGCATAGCCGGGTCAAAAATGTGGCCGACCGCCAAAGAAGCGATGAAACTGGTAATAGGAATGTATCTTATTCCCATATTATTTCTCTATACTCCTTTGGTATCGGGAACTTTAGAACAGCGTTTGATGGTTTTCGCGTTTGCCGCGACAGGGTTTGTTTTGTATTCAATACTTACCGTTGGTTACTTTAAGGGGCCGATACACATTGGAATGCTGCTGGCGGGCTGGGTCGTTGTGCCGATGTTGTTTTTTCAGAATATCTATGTAAATATAGCCGGAGCGGTATTGGTATGTTTGTTTATCGTAGTGCGGTATATTCTTTCGCGCAGACGGCCTGCATAAAATCACAGGAGGCGGGAAATGAAATTTACGGGTAAAGCAGCCATAGTTACCGGAGCGGCTTTCTGCGCAGGGGTCATACTCTCCGGGGATGGTGAAATGATAATAGAGTTATTCGGAAACTTTAGTTTCTGAATAACTCTAATGCAGGAACCGATTGTATAAAAAAGATTTTTCGCGAATAATACACTGAAGCGGGATTTTTATACGTGAGGAATAAAAGTGGTTTTAAAAGAATCTTCTGTCGTTGTGCGTAATAATATGAAAATTGTACCCATAGAGCGATTCCTGCTTATTGATCAGATTATTGAGATCATTAAGGGGCAGATAGCTGAAGGCAGGATCAAGCCCGGCGATACTATCCCCGGTGAACGTATATTGTCGGGAATGTTTAATGTCAGCCGGACTTCTGTGCGGCAGGCGCTTAAAGCCCTCGCCGTGCTGGGGGTTCTGGAAATCAGGCCCGGATCCAAAACCATTTTAAGCGAAAACATTTCCAACCTTCTGTTAAATCCCCTTAAATTCATGTCTCTTCTGTATAATGTTGAAGTTCCGGAATTGTTTGAGACACGGAAAACCATTGAGGTGGAACTGGCAAAAAAGGCGGCTCTTCACGCTACCGATGATGACATACAGCAAATGCGGCAATGTCTTGAAAAGGCGGAGAACAATCTGCATAACCAGAATGTTTTTCTTTATTCCGAGAAGGATTTTCACGAGTGTATTTTTGATGCGTCCCGCAACAGAATCCTATCGGCGATGATACGCTCTCTTAATACCTTGCTCATCAGTACGCGAAAGGAGACAATCAAAACTTTCTCGGACTTGAAAGTCTCATTTAATGAGCATCTGAAAATATTCGAGGCAATCGTAGCCCATGATGCGGAGGCCGCGGGAAATGCGATGCTGGAACATCTTGCGGATATCGAGAACCGGTTGAACACTCTTGATTTGACAAATTTGAATAAGAACCTGAATTCCCGCGGCTGCTCTAAACCCTGACTCCGCTTTGGTGAAGGGATACGAATTCTTATGCGTTTATCCGCCGCCGGTTCCCGGCGATGGCCACGCACGGAAATATGCGGAGGGGGCATAACCCGAAAGTGCAATTGCTTCGCAATTGCGTTATATTCACCAGCTTTGGTGACAATCATGAAGTACACTGGTGAGCCTCACCGCAATTTCCGCCCGCCTGCGGCGGGAACACAATCACGGAAATGTGCGGAAGGGGCATAACCCGAAAGTGCAATCGCTACGCAATTGCGTTACTTTCAGGAGCGATGTTTTTAGCCTGTAGGGTACTGGCGGCTTTCACCGCAATTTCCGCCCGCCTAACGGCGGGAACACAATCACGGAAATGTGCGGAGGGGACATAACCCGAAAGTGCAATTGCTTCGCGATTGCGTTATATTCACCAGCTTTGGTGACAACCGTGAAGTACACTGGTGACTCTCACCGCAATTTCCGCCCGCCTAACGGCGGGGACACAATCACGGAAATTGCGGAGGGGACATAACCCGAAAGTGCAATTGCTTCGCAATTGCGTTATATTCACCAGCTTTT
This sequence comes from Spirochaetales bacterium, assembly GCA_031274005.1. Lineage (GTDB taxonomy): Bacteria > Spirochaetota > Spirochaetia > DTKZ01 > DTKZ01 > JAISAF01. The sequence goes on along the minus strand of JAISQU010000029.1, from coordinate 5,829 downwards.
GGTGACAACCGTGAAGTACACTGGTGAGCCTCACCGCAATTTCCGCCCGCCTAACGGCGGGAACACTTTCACGGAAATCGCGGAAGAGACATAACCACCCGGCAATTGCTTCGCAATTGCGTTATATTCACCAGCTTTGGTGACAACCGTGAAGTACACTGGCGGCTTTCACCGCAATTTCCGCCCGCCTAACGGCGGGGACACAATCACGGAAATTGCGGAGGGGACATAACCCGAAAGGGCAATCGCTTCGCAATTGCGTTATATTCACCAGCTTTGGTGACAACCGTGAAGTACACTGGTGACTCTCACCGCAATTTCCGCCCGCCTTGCGGCGGGGACACAATCACGGAAATTGCGGAAGGGGCATAACCAGCACGGCAATTGCTTCGCAATTGCGCTGTCTTCACCAGCTTTTGGTGACAACCGTGAAGTACACTGGTGACTCTCACCGCAATTTCCGCCCGCCTGCGGCGGGGACACAATCACGGAAATGTGCGGAAGGGGCATAAACCGGAACAGCGCGCGGGGCGCGCATTGGTTTCAGGCCATTTGTTGCATCACCTGTAGGGTACTGGCGGCTTTCACCGCAATTTCCGCCCGCCTAACGGCGGGGACACAATCACGGAAATATGCGGAGGGGGCATAACCAGCACGGCAATTGCTTCGCAATTGCGTTATATTCACCAGCGTTTGGTGACAACCGTGAAGTACACTGGTGAGCCTCACCGCAATTTCCGGGGCCGGGATGCGGTTCGCCTATGCGAACCGCATCCCGGCTACTTGATTTTTTCGCCTGAATATCCTACCATTCACATAGGAAAAAAATAAATATGGAAAACACTACGGGAACTACTCAGGACCTCGGCGGTGGGCTCTCCCTTGAAACTCTTCTTGTTCATGGGGCGACGCCCTTCGATCCCCATACCGGCGCTATCAGCTCTCCCATATACCAAAGCGCCACGTTCCGGCATCCTGCGCTGAACGAATCAACGGGCTTTGACTATTCGCGGGTGGTTAACCCGACGCGGAGCGAACTTGAGCGCACCATGGCGCTCATCGAAAACGGCAAGTACGGTCTTGCCTTTGCAACAGGCATGGGGGCCATTTCTTCCCTTATAAAAATCTACAAACCGGGCGACCACCTCATCGTGTCCGAAGACCTCTACGGCGGGACCTACAGGCTTTTCAAGGAATACTACGAGCGTTACGGTTTTTTCTTTTCTTTTATTGATACCAGCGATTTCGACAGGCTGCAGGCCGCCCTGCGTCCCGAAACAAAGGCGGTTTTTATCGAGACGCCCTCGAACCCCATGATGAAGGTAACGGACATCCGCCGCTGTGCCGGACTCATTCATTCCCGCGGCGGGCACCTCATTGTGGACAATACTTTTTTGTCGCCCTATTTTCAGAATCCCCTCGCGCTGGGGGCTGATATTGTCGTTCACTCCGGTACAAAGTATCTGGCCGGGCATAACGACACCCTGTCGGGTTTTCTTGTGCATTCGCGGGATGATCTTGAGGACGCCCTGCGCGAAGCTCAGAAGAGCGAGGGGGCTTCTCTGGCGCCTTTTGACGCGTGGCTCGTTCTGCGGGGGCTCAAGACTCTGGCCGTCAGAATGGAAAGGCATCAGGCGAACGCCGTACGCATCGCTTCGTGGCTGCGCCGGCACCCCCGCGTTGAACAGGTTTTTTTTACCGGCTTTTCCGATCACCCTCAGTACCGGCTCAGCCTTGATCAGTCCCGCGGGTTCGGAGGAATGGTTTCGTTTTATGTGAAGAACGCGGCGGACGCTCCGGCTCTTCTTAAAAATATTTCACTTATTCTTTTTGCGGAAAGCCTCGGCGGAACAGAATCACTTCTGACCTATCCCGTGGTGCAGACTCACGGGGCCATCCCCGAACAGATGCGGCTGTCCGCCGGCGTTAACGACAGGCTTATGCGGCTGTCCGTGGGGCTGGAAAACGCGGATGATCTTATTGCCGACCTCGACGACGCTTTCCGTAAATGCGAATTATGAAAGTACGGAGGCGAATATGAGGATTTCAACAAAAGGACGGTATTCACTGGAGGCTCTTTTGTATTTATCCCTGCTTCCTCCGGGGGAGTATACGAGTACCCGCGCCATAGCGGAGCACACGGGAATCTCCGACGGTTATCTGGAACAGCTCTTTATTCCGCTGAAAAAGGCGGGCATCATTCACGCCATCCGCGGGCCCCAGGGCGGGTACCTCCCCGGCAGGAGCCTGAAAAAAATTACGGTGGGCGATATTCTGCGCGCGGCCGAAGGCCCTCTGGAACCCGTGGCCTGCGTCAACTCGGAGAAGTGCCCCAATGAGGCGTGGTGCGTAAGCCGTCATACCTGGAGTGAACTCTATCAGGAAATTACCGCCTGTGTGGATACCCTCTCCCTTGCCGATCTTGTGGACTCCTACCATGAGCTTGACGGGCCGGAGTATGTTATATGAAAATTTCAACCCGCGGGCGCTACGGCATACGCCTTCTTGTCGATCTTGCCGAACACTCAAACGAACCCCATGTGGCGCTTGCCGGCGTCGCGGAACGGCAGAATATTTCCGTTCGATATCTTGAGCAGGTGGCCGTTTTGCTACGCCGCGCGGGCTTCATCCGTTCGGTAAAAGGCGCCTCCGGCGGCTATGCCCTGGCCAAATCTCCGGAAGAAATCGTCATCGGCGACGCGCTGCGCGTTCTGGAAGGGGATATGCTGGTTGCCGATCCGCCGGACCCGAATACAGAAGAAACCAAGCTGCAAAGATGCATCAGGGTTGCTGTTCTGGACCGTCTGAACGAGCGTATAGCGCGGGTCCTGGACAGACAAACCCTTGCATCCCTCGCGGGTAATGACCCCGGCGGGTCATATATGTACTTTATTTGATCATTTCGGCAGCGTAACCGTAAAGCTGCTTCCCTGGCCGGGCCGGCTTTCAACATTAACGGTTCCGCCGTGGGCCATTACGATGGATTTTACAATAGCGAGGCCAATGCCCGCGCCGCCTGTTTTGCGGTTACGGGATTTGTCCGCCCGGTAAAAGCGTTCAAAAATAAAAGGAAGCTCATCCGCCGGGATTCCCGCGCCGCTGTTGCTTACGGTAAAAGCCGCGGTTTTTACCGAATCTTTTACGCTGAGGCGGATATGACCGTTTTCGGGAGTGTACTTGAGCGCGTTGGACAAAAGGTTTACAGCCACCTGGCTGATTCTGTCCCTGTCTGCGAAAACACCCGCGGGCTCTCCTTCCACCGTACAACGCAGTCCCTTGCCGCGCATGTCAATTTCCAGATTGGCGCTTACGCTGCGAAGAAGTTCCAGAAGGTCAACGGGCGTTTTGTTCAGTTTCAGGCTGCCGCTCTCCTCCCTCTCCAGGCGTTCCAGATCCGCCACAAGTTTGCCGAGCCGCACAGCTTCCTCGTGGCAGCTTTGCAGCCGCTCGGGGGTGGGCTGCCAAACCCCTTCGATCATGGCTTCCAGATGGGCGCCCATAGTGGTAAGAGGGGTTCGCAGTTCGTGGGCAATGTCTGAGGTAAGCCTTTTGCGCAGATTTTCCTGCTCGCTTAAAGAACCGGCAAGATGGTTAACGGCGGACACAAGCTCGTCCAGCTCCTGCGTACGGGTCCTGCCTTCAAAACGAATGGCGTAATTGCCCTGGGAGATCTGCCGGGTAATGTGAATAACAGCGGATATGGGCCGCGCGATACGCCGGGCCAGAAAAACTCCCGCGGCAATGGCGAAAGCGAGGGAAACCAAACCCGCGGCCAGAAGGCTCCCGTTCAGGGCGTCCAGAAAACGGAAATCGCTTTCGCTCAGAAAATACGGGCCAAAATACCTTATGGTAACGGAACCGACTTTCCGCCCGTCCTGAGTGATTCCGTAATCGTGCGAAATAAATTTTCCGTCTATCTGCGGATAGCGTTTTTGCATGCGTTCGGATATTTCCGCCATGATCTGATAGCACAGCGTCATGTCGTGGTTCTCCGCGTCCCACACCGGCAGGCCGTTTATGTCGAATACTTTTATGATGTACCCGTCATACAGCGCGTACATGCCGACGGCGTGTACAAGGTCTGTGTCCCATCTGCGGGTCAGGGCTGTATAATACTGGCTCAGGCTCGCGGCAATATTCCGTGTTTTGCGCTGCTCCTCTTCCACAATATAGTCCCGAAACTTGCGTCCGATTAATGCATGCGATAAAAAAAGGCTCAAGCCGAGCATACCCAGCACGATGAACATAATGGTGAGGATAAGCTGCCCCTTCAGGTCCTGCCTCATTACGAACCCCCGAATTTATAGCCTCGTCCGTGGACGGTCAGCACATACACGGGCTGTTTGGGGTTGTCTTCAATTTTGTGGCGGAGGTTTTTGATGTGGCTGTCGATGATTCTGTCAAACCCGTCGAAATCCTCCAGTGCAAGTTCTATAAGTTCTTCCCGATTGTATACCCTGCCGGGGTGGCGGATAAGGGCCGAAAGGATTTTCAGTTCGCTGGGGGTCAGGTTGACGGGCTCGCCTTTTTTGCGGATTTCGTTTTTCTCAAAATCGGTAATCAGGTCGCCGCCGTTAAAGGAATTCTTTGCCATAAGCGGAACGAGTTCCTCACGTGCGCGCCGCAGAACCGCTTCGGTACGGGCATGCAGTTCCTTGAGGCTGAAAGGTTTTGTCATGTAATCGTCCGCCCCGATTTCAAGCCCTTTGAGCATAGCGGCCTCTTCCATTTTCGCGGTAAGCATGATGATGGGAACACGGGATGTTCTGCGGATTCTCCGGCACAGTTCTTCGCCGGAAATGCCGGGAAGCATCAGGTCCAGTATGATGAGGGCGATATTTTCCCGTTCAAAAATGCGCAGCGCCTGGCTGCCGTCTTCGGCGGTAAAAACCTCAAAGCCCCTGCTTTTAAAAAATGAGGCGACGACCTCCAGGATTTTCGACTCGTCATCCACAGCAAGGATGTTCTTACGCGTTTTTGCCGCGGGACTCAAGCTATGCGACAACCTCGTATCCCTGGTCCGCAATCTCCGCCTTGATTTTGTCGAGGGGGCTTTGCGCGGAGTCGTACTCCACATCCACAGTTTTCTTCTTTAAGTCCACTTCGACGGTTTTTACTCCGGGCAGAGCGCCGACCGCGGTTTTGACCGCCTTGACGCAGTGTTCGCAGGACATTCCGTCCACACGCAATAAAGTTTTGTCCATTGTGTATCTCCTTGTTTATGCTGAAATGGCCCCCAACCATAATTGGGGCCTGGAATTGCCTCTTGTCTGACTCTGTTCACGCTCCCGCGGCCTGTAGCGGAATTCATACTACACAAGGTTTAGGGAAAGCGCAAGGTGAAAAAAGGGCGCAACATTTTTTTCCGTGCAAAATCACGGGAAACCCCTGGGCTGCGCCCTCGGATTGCCGGGCCGTGAAAGGGAAGAGGCCGAAGACGGCCCCAAATTTCGGGCTTGCCCGAAATTTGTTATAGCGCGATTTCGGGCAAAATCGCGCTCCGTCTTGGCTATACGCAGGGAATCCGCACAGCGGATTCCCTGGCCCTGTGTTCAGCAATCCGCGCAAGGGATTGGAGGGGCGCGAAGCGGCCCGCGCGGAGCGCGGGCGGAACCCCCGCAAAGCCCGGCCCCGCCGCCGCTGTGCGGCGGCGGGGATGCGCCAAAATTCTTCATTGTGTTGCTATTCCCTATTTTGGGGTTTTCTTCTATAATCCGATTAACCTATTTACGTTTTTATTGGAGAAAATTATGGCGGAACTCACGATGGAGGCTTTGGTGTCCCTGTGCAAGCAGAGGGGCTTTGTTTTTCAGTCGAGCGAGATTTACG
>JAISQU010000322.1 GCA_031274005.1 Spirochaetales bacterium | reverse complement strand
TGTAGGTATAATCCTTTCACCTACAAATTGTCTAAATTTACCATAGAATCACTTAATTCGTTATACTATAAGGAATTAACAAATGTAGCTATAATATTTCTGTAGATTCCAGGTTGTATCATACTTCTTGCGCGACAACAGGACTATTGTCAGCAAAATTCATACCAGTGTTGACGAAGGCCATCAAATCGCTATTCCTCCTGTCGTTTACTATGAAATCCGGCGCGGTCTCTTATCGCTTGCCGCTCCGGTAAAAGCGATTGCCTTTGAAAAACTTTGCGACATTTCCTACCTCGGAACAATCGACAAAGCGACAATGGAAATAGCCGCCGCAGCGTATGCCCGTTTAAGGAAAACGGGGCGCGTAATCGAAGACGCCGACCTGCTCATAGCCGCCTACTGCATCCACAACGGATTCACCCTTGTAACAAACAATGTAAAACATTTTGAAGCCATTGAGGGCTTGCTATTCATTAACTGGCTGTGAACCCTCCGGAATAAACCTATAAAAAAACCGCCCAAGCCGGGCGGTTTTGTGCCATAAAAATAGTTACGCCTATCCCTTCCGGCTCAAATGCCACTGGAAGCCCGCGATCTCGCAATCAAGGTATGCAATGGTCATATTGCCCGAAGCGTCCTTTCTGATGGTGTCTTCCTGCACGCCTATACCCTTGCGCTTGAAAGCCGCCAGGCCGCGCTCCACGCTGTTCACGCCGATACCGATATGTCCGTGCGAGCCGCGCTTGCTGTGCTTCATAACCTCGAAAAGTTTGCCCGCGAAAATAGCCGATTCCCCGTCCCGGTTGGGCTCAAGTTTCAAAAACTTGAAAAGCCAGCCGGATGTCTTCATTGCCTCTTCGGCGTTCGGATGGTTAATGCCCACATGGAAAATCTCGAAACCGTGCACGGCCGCGGTGGCGGCTGCGGTCAGCTTTGTAATTTCGTCAAACTTGCCCGCGGAAATCAGGTCGGCCGGAACCATCCACGAGCCGCCCACCGCGACAATTTTATTCCACGCCAGATAGCTCGCCATATTGTTCTGGTTGACGCCTCCCGTGGGAATAAAGGAAACCCCGCCGTACGGCGCGGCCATTGCCTTGAGCATCGCAAGGCCGCCGGAGTTCTCCGCGGGGAAAAACTTCAGAACCTTTAGGCCGTACTCCAAAGCGGCCTCAATTCCCGACGGATTGTTGATACCCGGCGTAATGGGAATCCCCTCTTTGACGCAGTATTCCACAACCTTGGGGTTAAAACCCGGCGACACAATAAACTTTGCCCCCGCGGCCACAGCCTTCTTTACCTGATCAACAGACAGCACAGTCCCCGCGCCCAGAAGCATATCCTGCACCTCGGCGTTAATACGCTTAATGGACTCTTCCGCCGCGGCCGTGCGAAAAGTTACCTCAGCCACCGGCAAATCGCCCGCCTGCAAAGCCTTCACAAGCGGAACCGCGTCCTTGGGGTCCTCAATTTTGATAACAGGCACAAGCCCAATCTCGCCAATCGTTTTCAAAACATCATCAGCCATACCATCTTCTCCTTTAAATTAAAAATTTAACCACGGACGGCACGGACGACACAGACAAAAAAAAGTTTAGAACAAAATGCCCGGATATTTCGGGCATCGTCCGTGTTTTCCGTGCGGTCGGTGGTTTTATAATTTCTTACTCACCGGTCAACGCGCGCGCTTCCGCCGCCCACAAGTTTTTCCACTTCCTTCAAAGACGCCATCGACGTATCGCCGGGAGTCGTCATCGCCAAAGCTCCGTGGGCCGCGCCGTAGTTGACGCATTGCTCCGGCTCTTTGCCCGCCAGGAAACCGTAGGCGAGACCCGACGCGAAACTGTCGCCCCCGCCGACGCGGTCATAGATTTCCAGCCTGTCGTACTGCTTCGCCTGATGGAACTTGCCGTCGTAGTAAAGAACCGCGCTCCAGTCATTAATCGAAGCGGAATGCACCTCGCGCAGAGTCGTCGCCACAGCCTTGAAGTTGGGAAACTGCTTCACAACTTGCTCAATCATTTTCTTGAAATTATCGACATTAATCCCCGTCACATTTTTCGACAGCCCCTCGACCTCAAAACCCAAAGCCGCCGTAAAATCCTCCTCGTTGCCTATCATCACATCCACGTATTTGGCGATCTCGCGGTTAACCTGCATAGCCTTTTCCTTGCCGCCTATGGCCTTCCACAGAGACGCCCGGTAGTTCAGGTCGTAACTGGTTACCGTACCGTTCGCCTTCGCGGCCTTCAGCGCCTCAATCGTAATATCCGGAGTCGTCGCCGACAAAGCCGCGAAAATTCCCCCGCAGTGAAACCAGCGGACGCCCTCGTCCTTAAAAAGCCTGTTCCAGTCTATATCGCCCACTTTAAGCTGTGACGAGGCGGAGTTCGCCCTGTCCGCCACGCCCAAAGCGCCGCGCTGCCCATAGCCCTTCTCCGTAAAGTTCAGGCCCACGCGCACGTTACGCCCAATCCCGTCAAAAGGAACCCACTTGATATGCGACTGGTCAACGCCCCCCTGATAAATCAAATCCTGCAGCAGATAGCCCACATCGTTCTCCGGAATCGCCGTGACCACAGTCGTATCCAGCCCGAAACAGCGCTTGAGCCCGCGCACAACATTGTACTCCCCGCCCCCTTCCCAGGCCGTAAAACTCCGCGTTGTCTTGATCCGCCCATCGCCGGGATCAAGGCGAATCATGATCTCTCCCAAAGCGGCCGCGTCCCAGCGGCACTGACTCTTTGGCTTTATAACCAGTTTTTCCATAGTACAGGCTCCTTATGATTTTTTATCCCCGCGCCCGCCCCTAAGCAAAACACAGGGTTATTATTGTATGAATAAGAGTATACTCGATACTGCGAGTCTTCTCAACGAAAAAATCTGAAAAAGCAAAAATTTAGCCGTGAAATAGTCCGGGGTATGACTTACTCGCTGAGAAAGCTTGAAAGCAGCAGGTCGGGAAAGGCCGCGATGTTCGCGAACTGGGAGGCAAGGCCCTGAAAAACATCCACCAGGACAGGATCGAACTGGATGCCCTTTCCCGCCAGGATTATCTTTTCGGCCTCGGCGGCGCTTATAGCCACCTTATAGGGACGGTCGGCGATAAGGGCGTCGTAAACATCGGCAATCGCCATAAGCCGCCCCTGAAGGGGTATCTCTTCCCCTTTTAATCCCTCAGGATATCCGGTACCGTCCCATCTCTCGTGATGGGTACCGGCAAAAATTTTCGCGTGATCCAGGAAAACATGCCCCTTTGTATGCTGCGTAATCCGCTCAACAACCCATACGCCGAAAGCTGCATGTTTTTTCATTTCTTCAAATTCTTCGACGGTGAGTTTGCCGGGTTTTTGCACAATATGTTCGGGTATAAGAGCCTTCCCGACATCATGAAGCTGGGAGGAGGGAATCAGAAAATCCATATTCCAGGCGGAAATCTCGTCGAAGTAGATTTTTTCGCTAATCAGGGCGTCAACCATAAGTTTCAGATAACTCTGGATGCGGCCTATATGTCCGCCTATCTTTTGCTCCCGAAATTCAACCAGTTCCGCCACGGCGCTCAACACGGCGTATTGCAGATCCGCTATTTGTTTGGTCTGGTCATTCACCATGTCCTGCAAACGCTCATTATAGTGGCGCAGCTCCTTCCGCTGTGCTTCAATGAGCAGATGATTTTCGATGCGTTTTACCAAAAGCGAGGGGGAAAAAGGCTTGGAAACATAGTCTATGGCCCCCAGAGAAAGCCCTTCCAGTTCGTGATCTACATCGTTGCGCGCGGTGAGAAAAATAACCGGTATATCAGCGGTCTTTCTGTCGCTTTTAAGCCTTTTTATAACTTCAAATCCATCTATGGCGGGCATGATTATATCCAGCAAAATAAGGTCCGGAATTATCTTATCAAGAAGCTCAAAAAACTTTGCCCCCGATGGCACAGTATACAGCTTATACTTGGTTTGCAGAATGTTTTTGCCCATGGTAAGAGTAGTCATATCATCGTCTACCATCATGATTGTTGCGCGCTCTTGTATCATACTATCCCTCCGTGTGTCAATTTTTCCTGTATAGCGTCAAATTCCGATTTCAGCAGTTGTTCCCGCATCCAGGGGACCAGATCCGCCTGTGATTCATAGGCATACTGTTCCATCTCTGTAACAATTTTTTCAAGCCCGTCTATATCATAGTTCCTGCTGGCCTCAAGGGCCTGCGCCAGCAGTTCCCCGTCGGGAGCGGGTTTTACGATTTTTTTCTGACCGGCGCCGGCGCTGTCCAGAAAAACGCTCAAATCCTTAATCAGCTTATCCGCAAGCTCCACAAAGGAAGCGTTTTTGTCCCTGATAAAGTCAAGGTTCTCCGCCTTGGCGGCGTGCTCCAGGGCCTCCGCCTTTTTCCCCGCCGTGTGGGCGCAGATGCCGTAGCAGGCGCCCTTGACGCCGTGGACACTGACCGCGTAGTCGTGAATGCGTTCGGGCGTAAAGTTCCGCACCGTCTCAAGCATGACCGGCGTATGCAGGATAAAAGAGCGGAGAACCTGAAAATATGAGTCCTCGTCTCCCCCAAACATACGCAGGCCCATAACGGAATCGACCCCCGCGGCCTCCAGTTCGGCGGGCAGGGGAACTTTGCAGATGCCCCGGTCCTGCGTTTCCGAAGCCTGTACGGGGAACAACTCCTTTTCAAGTTTTTTATCCCGAACCCACTGATTGATAAGGGTATCCAGCCGCATAATGTCTATGGGTTTGGAAAGAAAAGCCTGAAAACCGCTTTGCAGGAATAATTCATCGTTGCCGATTATCGCATTAGCCGTAAAAGCGATAATCGGTACCGTTTTAGCGTATTCGGTGCCTATTTCATTGCGGATAATCCGCACCGCCTCAATGCCGTCCATTTCGGGCATCATGTGATCCATAAAAACAGCGTTGTAGCGGACCTTTTCTTCCCGGATAAGATTGATGGCCTTTTGCCCGCTGGTTACGCACTCCACGGTCATGCCGTAGGGCTTGAGCATGCCCCGCGCCACATCCAGATTAACCGGCACATCGTCCACCACGAGAACCGTGGCATAGGGCATATAGGCCCGGATGAGTTTTTCGTTGGCTGTCCGCCGGCGGGCGGTAAAGTGAAAATGGGTAAGGTTATCGGCGACATCCCTGCCGATAACCGCTTCATTGACATAATGCTGCCGGATACGGATGGAGAATACGCTGCCCCTTCCGTATTCACTTTCCACGGAGATTGTCCCGTCCATAAGTTCCACCAGGCTTTTGGTAATGGAAAGGCCCAGACCCGTACCCTCAATTTTGCGGTTGCTCCCGGTATCGACCTGATTATAGTCGCTGAAAAGTTTCGAAATGTCCTCAGGCTGAATGCCTATACCCGTATCCTGAATGCGGCTGACAAGCCAGACGCTGTCGCCCAAAACATCGGCGGAAATATACCAGTCGATGACGCCCTCACGGGTATACTTAAAAGCGTTACTCAAAAGATTGTTAAATATTTGCTTGACACGCAGCTCGTCGCCTATAACCCGCTCCGGAACGTTCTCGTCAATATGCAGACGAAATTCGATGGGCTTGCTGCCGATGCGCACGATATTCAGGGTAACAGTATCGTTAATAAGGCTGGGGACATTGAACTCCGCCGGAATAAGAATAAATTTTCCCGACTCAATTTTGGAAATATCCAGAATGTCGTTGATAATCCCCAGCAGGGTCATCCCTGAGATATAAATCTTTTCCACATTATTGTAGGTATTTTCCGCCAGTTCCGTGGAACCCAGTTCAAGTTCCGAGAGGCCGATGATCGCGTTGAGGGGCGTTCGCATTTCGTGGCTCATATTCGCAAGAAACTGACTCTTGGTGTCCGAGGCGCTTTCCGCCTTTGTTTTCAGCTCCTCAAGCCGGATGTTTTGTTCGTTAAGCTGTTCAAAAGGTTTCGCGATACTGTTGGCGGTAAGAAAGGCGGTCAAAACCCCCAGCCCCAGGAAAACGCAGGAGAAAATAAACAGCACCTGCTGAAACTGGGCAAGGGGGCTTTCCCTCATGGGGGCCGAGACTCCCAAAACCCAGTCCATAGAACCTTCCACATATCTGTAGGCGCACAAACGCTCCACCCCGTTAAAGGTATAAAGCCCTATGCCGCTTCCGTTCAGGATCATGGTTTGAAAAAAGTCGCCGGCGCTTTTCCATGCGGGATCCGTTCTGGAACTTTCAATATAATTCCGCTGTTCCAGCACCAGCTGTTCGCGCCTGTGGGCAACAAAGGTTCCCTGGGCGTCTATAATAAAAACGCTGCCGGTTTCCCAGACCTTAAAATCCATTATAATATCGCTGATGTGCAGGCCCGGCAGCACGACCGCCAAAATCCGGCCTTCATCAAGAGGCGTCCAGACCCGCAAGACCAGGTCTCCACGGGGATCCAGGCTGGCTGTTCCTATAACGGTTTCCCACGCGAGAGCCTGCCGGGCGTAAGGGCTGAGGAGGTATTCGTCTTTCCGGAAGGCGGGGTCTCCGTAGCTTATTATTCCGCCCCGGTTGTCCAAAACCGCGGCCTTGCTGAACCGGCTGGTTTTTATATGCGTTTCAAGAGCCCTCGCCGTATTTTCCGGGTTTCGTCCGGCCAGCCTGATCTGCTCCGCCAGAGAGCGGGTTTCCTCCTTCAGAAGGCTTATTTCGTTGGAGATCAATTTTCCCGAAATTTTAGCCATGAGCGACAAATCATTCTTAACGGTATCGAGAAAATGGTTGCGGCTGTAAAAGGAACCAAAAACAAAACTGGACAGGGTGATGACAAAAACGAGGGAAAAAATTATCAGAACGATTTTAGATCGGAGTGGAACCTTGAACGCGAGCATAATCTTTCCTTCCGCGGAGAGTCTCCCGGCCGCGTTGTCATTTTACTTTGTAATGATACATGTTTATTTGTAATGAGTAAATAGGCAAAATCGGAATATCAGTTGAAACTTTAGAGGAACCCGCTCGGGTTTCCGAACAAGCCCAATAATTATCCGGCCGCTCAATCCTTTGCGCCCCGCCGGCGCTCTGTTGCTGGACGGGGCCGGGATTTTCAGGTACAGTGGGGCTATGAAAAATCCCGGAGATGCTTTTCTGCGCGTGTATGATGTTATGGCAAAGCTGCGTTCCCCGGAGGGCTGCCCCTGGGACAGGGAACAGACCCCCGTTTCCGTCAGAAGCAATCTTGTTGAGGAAGCCTACGAGTGTATTGAGGCAATAAGCTCCGGCGACGGCCCCCACATCAAAGAAGAGCTGGGCGATGTATATCTTGTTGCGACCTTCATGGCGTATATGTACGAACAGGAGGGCGCATTTTCTGTCGCCGATGTTCTTGACGGACTTGCGGACAAACTTATCCGCAGGCATCCCCATGTTTTTGGTACAGACAGCGGCGCCGATACGCCGGAGAAGGTTGTTGCCCAGTGGAACGATATCAAGGTAACGGTTGAGGGGAAGAAGCCAAAGGATTCCGCGATCGACGGAGTATCGCAGGCTCTGCCGCCTTTGGACCGGGCTTACAGGATACAGAAGAAAGCGGCAAAGGCGGGTTTTGACTGGAAAAAGACCGCCGATGTTTGGGCAAAAGTACGGGAAGAAACCGAAGAGGCCCGCGCCGCCTGCGCCGAAGCGGAGGCCGGTAAAATTGAAGAGGAAATCGGAGACCTGTTTTTTTCGCTTGTTAACCTTGCGCGCTTCCTTAAAATTGACCCTTCGGTCGCCCTGTCGCGCGCCGTAACGAAATTCAGCCGCCGCTTCAGGGAAGTGGAAAAGCGCATGAAGGAAAAAGGTCTGGCTGTAAGCAGGGAAAATTTCGCGGCGATGGATGAACTCTGGAACGAGGTAAAAAAGAGCGAAGAGTGATACAGCCCGCAGCAGCCCTCCTTACTGGACCGGCCGTATTTTGCTTCCTATAAAGTTTACCAGCATAACCAGCAGCGTTGAGACGAGTATCATGATGATTCCCAGGGCGGAGAGTTTGCCCCACTGGCCGTCTTCGCTGAAACGCAGAATCTGCACGGCAAGAACTTCGGAGCCGGGACGGGACAGAATGACCGAGAGGGTAAGCTCCCGGAAAAACATCGTGGCCATCAGAACCCAGCCCGAAACAAGGCCCGGCGTCAGAAGGGGCACGATGACGCGGCGGAAGGTTTTTAAGTACGAGGCGCCGGCTACGAGGGAAGATTCCTCAAGGTGGCTGTGTATCTGCACAAAGGCGCTGGTGAGGGGCCGTATCCCGTAGGGCAGGTATGTGGCTATGTAGCCTATCAGCAGGGCCCAGATTGTAGCGTATAAGGGGGTGCGGACGAAAAACCACATGAAGCCGACGCCGATGACTATGCCGGGAAACGAGAAGGAAAGGAAGCTTAATGTTTCGAGTATGCCGGCGGCCTTTGTGCGGACTTTAACAATGATGTAGGCGACAAACGTGGACAGAACGATTCCCAGGGTGGCGCCGAAGACGCCCAGAAAGAGGCTGTTTTTCAGTGATAAAAGCGAGACGGGGTCTTTCAGAACGGTCGTCCAGTTTTTCAGGCTCATGGCCGCGAAGGCTTTTGCGCTGGGTACCATAGAATAGGGAACGAGGGAGATATAAATCAGTACCAGGACAGGCAGCACGATAAGCAGGAAAGACAGAATCAGAAGAATAATAAAAACCGGTATTTTCGCTTTTTTCAGTTTAATAACCGTGGGTTTGTAGCCTCTGCCGGAAATTGTCACGAATCTTTCGCTGGCGGAGGTAAAATGCCGGTAGACGTAAATCAGAACAATTGAGGAGACAAGAACGCTGACGCCCACGGCGGCGGCTTTGCCGTAGTCCGCGGCGAAACCGGTGGACACCATGCGGTACAGGTGAGTCGCCAGAACATAGATTCTGCCCGGCATACCTATGGCCGAAGGTACGGCGAAGGAAGCGAGGCAGCGGATGATGCACAGTATGAAGGCCGCGAGAATGGCAGGCCGCAGGACAGGCAGAGTAATTTTAAAAAGCGTGCGAAAACTGCCAGCCCCGCAGACGCGCGATGATTCTTCCAGCGCGACATCGAACGACGACATGGCGGGCGCTATGATAAGGTAGGCGATGGGCAGGTCCAGAAGACCCTCAACCATGATCATTCCCGGAAGGGAGTAGATGCTCAAAAAGGATTCTTCCAGCGAAAACACCTGCCGCAAAAGCAGGTTCAGAATTCCGTTGGAGGGGTTAAGCAGCATTACCCAACTGATGGAAAAAAGAATATGCGGAATCATCATGGGAATTATGGGAATAATTTTAAAGAGAAAACGAAACGGCATGTCGGTGCGCGTACTTATGTAGGCAAGAAACAGCGCCAGAATCGTTGCCAGCAGGGCGGAACCCGGCACAAATACGGCTGTCTGCGAAAGTACCGTAAACAGGTCCGGATCGGTGTAGGCCGCGATGTATTTGTCCGGGGTAAAAGCGCCAAAGGCGGTAAGGCCCTCCGACAGGCTGCCGAAAATCAGCATCAGAACGGGGCATACGGTGAGAAAGCCTACCAGAACAATAAGTGAATATGTCAGTTTTCTGTGTTTTTGCGCCATTTTCCTGATTCTCCGCTACTTCGACACAAGCAGGCACTGGCCGGAGCTTATTTCAAAAAAGACAGCGTCGCCCGGGGCAAAATCCATTTCGGGATCGAGCCGCGCCAGAAGAAGTATATCGCCGCAGCGGATTTCCCCCTCGTAGGCGTCGCCTATGAATATAAGGGTTTCAATCTTGCCGCGGACAATATTGCCCCTGCGCTCTTCGCCCGCGCCTTTTTGGGGGTGGATGAACTCGGGCCTGACGCACAGGGTTACCTCGCCGGAAACCTCCGCCTTTTTGCAGGCGAGTCTTCCCAGAGCGCATTCGACAATTGTTTCCGCGGGCGTCTGTTCTTTTACAACCGCGGGGACCAGGTTGGCCCTGCCTATGAAATCCGCGACAAAGCGGCTTTCGGCCCCAAAGTAAATCTTTTTGGGTTCTCCTGTTTCGATAATACGGCCGGCCCTCATAACGGCTATGGTGTCGGACAGGGCAAGGGCTTCCACACGGTCGTGGGTAACATAGACGGCCGTTATTTCCAGTTCCGACAAAAAAGTTTTAAGTTCTTTCCGCGTCTCTTCGCGGAGCTTCGCATCCAGATTGCTCAGGGGTTCGTCGAAAAGTATAACGCCGGGTTCGGCGACCAGAGCGCGGGCAAGGGCGACGCGCTGCTGCTGACCTCCGGAAAGGTTTGTCGCGGGCCGCCCTTCGTAGCCTTCAAGCTGCACAAAGGCAAGGGTCTTGGCGACCCTCTCGCGTATTTCATCTTTGGGTACCTTCTGGTTTTGCAGGGGGTAGGCCACGTTGTCGAACACGTTCATGTGCGGCCAGATCGCGTAGGTCTGGAACACCATGCCGAGTTTGCGTTTTTCCGTAGGCACGTAGATATTTTTTGAGGACGACCAGACAATCTCATCTCCTATGCGGATTTCTCCCGCGTCGGGGGTTTCCAGCCCGACTATGCAGCGCAGGAGCGTTGTCTTGCCGCAGCCCGAAGGCCCCAACAGCGTGAAAATCGTATTCGCGGGAATCGTTATATCCACATCGTCGAGGGCCTTGATCGTTTTACCTTCGGAAACAAAGTGCTTCCGAAGGCCTTTTATCCGGATTTCCATTATGGGTTTATTTTATCCCAAAAATCTTTTTAAACTCAGCCCCCCATTTGATCAGATCCGCGTCAGAAAGTTCTTCTATGGGAATGACCGTGGCTTTGTCCATGCCGTCAATGGGCGGAAAAACGCCGGGGGCCACAACATACTCGCCCACATCGTTTGCCAGAATAGCGGCCGCGTCTTTCGAGAGCCAGTAGTCCACAAATTTCTTCGCGGCTTCGGCGTGGGGAGCTTTCGCGGAGACGCCCATGGCCCGGGGAGACCCCATCAGGGGTTCAATGCGCGCCCAGTCTAGGGGAGCGGGGGCGTTTGTGATGATGTACTTGGGCATGGAAATACCTATGGCTTTTTCACCGCTGGCCAGGGGCGCGGGGGTGGGCCCAAAGGAAGCCACAAGCATGGGGTTGTTCGCCGCAAGACCCGCCAGGAAGGCCCGCCACTGGGCGTCGTTGTTACCGAAACCGTGTTCTTTAAGCGCAACCAGCCAGGAAATTGTCGTGGGGTGTATGCTGGGGTCGGCCATGACGATTTTGTTCTTCCATTTGGGATCGGCCAGGTCTTTGTAGGCTTTGGGAACATCGGCCGGTTTGACCAGGTCTTTATTATAGATGAGGCCGACATATTCTATGCCGAACATATAAATGCCTTCAGTTTCCCGCTTTGCCCAGTCAGGGTAACCCTGCGCCGAGGGGGAGATATAGGGCGTCAGTACGCCGCCGGCCCTAAGCTGTTCCATAACAGGAAGAGGCGCCTGGATAACGTCGGCCAGGAGTTTTCCCGCCTCGAATTCCGTAAATACTGTTGAAAGGAACTTGGTAGTGGAAATACGCGTATACTCGGCCTTTATACCGGTCCTCTTGCCGAAATCCTCCAGCAGGGGATCAACAGAGGTGATGTTCGCGTAAAAAGCCACAGGGCCGGAGACCACCGGAGCGGCGGCGGGTCCGGGAGCGGGAGCGGCCGCCGGGGCCTGCGCCGGGGTTTCCTTTTCTCCGCCGGCAAACGCAAAACCCGTCAGGCAAATACAAAAAAGTAAACCGACAATCAATTTTCTTGTCATAAAATTTTTCCTCCTATTTTATGCTGCACTACTCTATGCTAAAGTATATGTATTTTTCGAAAAGGGTCAACAAAGCACGGCTCCGATTCAGGGCGACCATCGTTTATTTTTCGTTAAATGAGCCGGTTTCAAAATCCAGAATATTATTGCGCGCATTTTGCCCGCGCCCGGCCATTGGCCTTCGTA
This sequence comes from Spirochaetales bacterium, assembly GCA_031274005.1. Taxonomy (GTDB): domain Bacteria; phylum Spirochaetota; class Spirochaetia; order DTKZ01; family DTKZ01; genus JAISAF01. Next base: position 4,495 of record JAISQU010000322.1, on the reverse strand, counting down.
TACAGCAAAAACCTTTTTAGGGTCCCGGTTCTGGCGCAGCTTGCGGCCAGTAGGCCGGGAACAGGCATCTTTACCATTTATTTCTTCTTTATCTTCCTCTGCGCTCTCCGCGTCCTCTGCGGTTAAATCTTATCTTCTTCCGTCCGTGTCTGCAGGTGTCCTTGGCGGTTCCGCCTGCAGCGCCGCATTGAGAAATGTAACCGTAATCCCTTCTGACTATTTACAAAGGCTTCATATATAATTAACATCAATTTGGAAACGATTCGGTGAGGAAGGAAGATGTATGCCGACAAAATTGATAACCAAATTTTTGGCGTGGATAAACGCCGGCGCCAGGCCGGGTAAAATCCCGGCGGGAATAGGCTTCGGGGTTTTGATATGATACACAGTATGACATTGCGGTCCAATCCGCGGCTCGCGCTTTTTGGTTTTATCCTTGTGATTCTCCCTTTGGGCGCCATTACGCTCTACCCCCGCATACCCGGGATTATGGGCGGCCTGGTCCTGGCCCTGAGCTTTTTTATTGATTACAGGCTCTTCCGTTTTGCCTGGCCCTACCTTAAAACAAAAGTTGTAACCGATGAATCGGCTATAACAATCTTCCTCGCCGGCGGCCAGGAAGCTTTTCCCTGGCCGGAAGTAACCCTCAGCGGTAAATGCGTACCGCAGGCCAAAGGGGGAAAACCCTTTGTGTTTGTCTATAATCAGGGAAAAGACAGGATTATAGTCATCCCCTACGAGTATAGCGGCATGCGGGACCTGGAAAACACCTTGGCGGAAAAAACTTCCTATGAGGTTTTCCGGCTTTCCCCCGGCCAGGACATCAGGCAAATCCTTCACGACAGGTATCACGCGGATAAAGATTCATCATCCTAAACCGGTATAACGGCAGGGCTTTCGTATACGCCGGGCCGGTGAAAAAAAAGCATCCGGGTTGTAAACCCGGATGCGTGTATGTTTTTTCAACCGGACAGCCCGCGGGCTATCTTCGTGATTTGCGCTTGCGTTCCTCGCGGGACATTCTGCGGGAAAGGGTTTGCTTTCCCGCGTCGGCTTCCGCCGCGTAAGCGGCGGACTGTTGCGGGGTTTCCTCCACGGCGGCGGCCGCTTCCTGAACGCTCTGCACGGGCTTTTCGGCTATGGCCCGTGCTTCATGGGAGACGCCCGATTTTGAGGCGTCTTTTTTGCGCCGTCTGCGTTCGGCGGTATTTTTCCAGCCATTCAGAACCGGGCAGGCGATAAAGAGAGACGAGTATGTGCCTACAACAACGCCTATAATCATATTCAGCGCAAACTGGCGTACATCGCCTGAACCGAAAATATACAGGGCGACAATCGCAAGCAGAGTCGTAAGCGAGGTAATAATCGTTCTGCTCAGGGATTGCGTGGTACTCGTATTGATGATAAGAGGAAAGGGGCTTTCCCGCAGAAGGGCTGAATTTTCACGGATGCGGTCAAAAATAACGATGGTATCGTTCAGGGAATACCCTATAATTGTCAGAATGGCGGCAACGGTCGCCGTGGAAACTTCAAACTGAAAAGCGCCTATAACGCCGACCATAAAAAGCGTATCGTGAATTGTGGCGGCAATGGCGGCGACGGCATACCCCAGTTTGAACCTGAACCAGCAGTATACCAGAATCAGAAGCAGGGCGAAAAGCGTCAGAAGAATAGTCTGAGAAGCAAGGTCTGAAGAAAAGCGCGGCCCCACATACTCAGACTGCAGCTCTTTCACGGACTGAGCCCCAAAGGCGGCCTCAAGGGCCTTGAAAATCTGCGCGCGCATATCTTCCTGAAAAGTAATGTCGCTTCCGCTTCCCTGTTGTTTGACCTTGATGATATATTCCTGAGCCCCCGCCGCGCCCGTTTCCTGAATTTGCACGCCGTCTATATTCTGCAAAGCATCCCGTACGCTGCCTATAGACGCCGGAGCGCCTTCTATGCGCATCTGCTGGCTCAAACCCGCCTGAAAATCAAGCCCCAGATTGAACCCGCCCTGAACGATTGTGGCGGCAATACCCCCGGCAATACACAGCAGCGAAATAATAATCGTAAGTTTTCCGTATTTAAGAAATTGAATGACTTTCATTGTTGCAGCCTCCGCCAACTGATGCTCAATTTTGTCATTCCCATAACATCAGTCCGGAAATCAAAAATCAGCCGTGATACAAAAAGCGCCGTAAACATTGACGTAAGAATACCGACAGACAGGGTAACGGCAAAACCCTGAATGGGGCCCTTTCCCAACTGGGAAAGAAAGATTGCAGCGATCAGCGTTGTGATGTTTGAGTCCATAATGGCCCAGAAGGCCTTGGCAAAACCCGACTCAATCGAAGCCTTCGCGGATTTACCCAGCCTGTATTCCTCTTTGATACGCTCAAAAATAATGACGTTCGCGTCCACCGCCATACCTACAGTCAAAACGATACCCGCTATGCTGGTCAGAGTAAGGGTAAAGTTGAAAACCGACAGGGTGGCGACGATAAAAAACACATTCAAAAGAAGGGCTATATCCGCGTTAAACCCCGCTCCCCTGTACCAGATGAGCATGAAACCCACAACAAGAAGGAACCCTAAAAGGCTCGCGTTGAGAGCCTTGTCAATGGCGTCCCTGCCCATGGTGGAACCTATGGCCTGCTGATTGGAAATGGTAAGGTCAACGGGAAGGGCGGCGGTCCGCAAAACAAGGGCAAGATTTTGGGCTTCTTCCTGATTGAATCCCGTAATCTGAACCGATTCCCGTATAGCCGCGGTAATGCGCGCGTAGGCCTTAACCCTGTTATCCATAACGATAGCAAGGCTTTTGCCTTTATATTTATCCGTCAGCTTGTAGAAAAGTTCCCCCCCCTCGGAATCCAGCACAAAGTTGACCGTGGGCCTGTTGTTTGTGGGGTCGCGCGCAACCTGAGCGCTGCGGATGTGATTCCCGTCAAGGCCGTCTACATGAAAGTCTTCGTAAATAACGATATAGCGCGTGAGCTGGTCGATGCCGTACGCGTCCCTTTCGTAGAAACCGCGGACAACAGAACCCACGGGGATAAAATCAACGGCAAAAAGGGGATTCTCAGGATCGTATCCGGGATTCAGCCGCTGATAGTCAATCAGTTTGGCGGTTGCTTCTTCATCGACAATGTGAAAGTTCAGGCTGCCCTTTCCCATAAGAAAGGACCGGGCGCGTTCGGGGTCAGGCTCGCCGGGAATTTCGATTAAAATTGTTCCCTCTCCGCCGCGCCGTATCTGAGGCTCGGTAACGCCGAACTGGTCTATCCTGTTCGTAATGATTTCTATGGCGCGCCGGACCGCGTCATCCCTTTCAGCCGCGTCGGGCGAATGGTCAAGCCTTTTTGCGAGGGAATCCATGTCGGCTTCAAGAGTGACCGTCATGCCGCCGGAAAGATCCAAACCCAACTGAATGGCGCGGGAACGCAGATCTTTCAGGGCTATGATGTCATTATGAAAATGATTCTCAATCTCGGCGAAAACTTCCCGCCGGGGGATTGCCTGCGATATATCCTTTACCGTCCATTTCGCCGGAATATTCTCCTTCGCGCGCCGTAAATTGATTTCCGCCTTTTTCGTGAGGAAGGCGATTTCTGAAGGAACGCCGGCGTCCGGAGTCGTCCGGGCCAAATCGCTCAGTTTTGTCCATTCTTCCTGCGCTTTGCTCCGCGCGTAATCGCGGATTTTCTCGCGGGGCTGGCCCGCAAGTTCCTTCATGTGAACAGGTACAAAGAAGTACCATTGTACCGTGGGATAAATGAAATATACGCCTGTGCCCATAAGGGCAAGCACAAGAAGGAACCGTATTCGTTTACTCATGCCGTCAACTCCAATTAGGGGAGAAAATTATCAGAGTTTGTTCAGAAACTAAAGTTTCCGAACAACTCTATTCTTTGCCTTCCGGCGTCTGGTTTTCCGCTTCGGATTTTGCCACGTTTAACACAGTCGCCACAGCGGATTTTGAAAATTCGATCTTTGTGTTATCGTCCACTTTTATAACAACCGCGTCATCCCTGATTGAATGAATCACGCCCCTGATTCCTCCGATGGTCGCCACCCTGTCGCCCTTTTTCAGCGCCGCCAGCATGGCCTTGGCCTGCTTCTGCTTTTTGCTTTGGGGCCGGATAATTAAAAAGTACATTACCACAAAAACAAGCCCGAATGTAACAAACATCGAAGCCATCTGTCCGCCGCCGGAGCCCGCGGCCTGGAGAAGCGGGAAGCTCCCGTTTATAATATCCATAAAAAGTATCACTTCCTTAAAAATTGGGATTTGTAGACCTTACCACTAAACAGGGGAATAGTCAAGAGAGAAAGGGGGAGCGCCAATTTTTTCCGGGAGTCTTAAAATCATTGATTGGAAGGCGTGGTCCATACCCGGGAGCCTGTCGGACTTCTAACGAATACGAGCCGAAGACGGCTCTGCGTCGCGTCCTTTCGTTTTTTGTGGTTCTCTTCCCTCTTCTTTCCCCGTCCGTGTCATCCGTAGTTTCTC
>JAISQU010000254.1 GCA_031274005.1 Spirochaetales bacterium | reverse complement strand
TTATTGCCAGCTCCTCAAGAAAGGGGGGCGTAAGGTCTACTCTCAGGGTAATCTGCGCCACCGACAGGTTGGAGGTATTTCCCGCGGCATCGTAGGCGGTAATGCGGAAGGTTTTTTCCACAGAGCCGGGGCTGAATTTGTCCGTCGGCATATCAATATGTATACGCCAGGTTCCCCCGGTGATTTCCGCGGGATATATCAGGCGCGTGTCTATGTCTTCGGCAACAACGCGGGTTACGTTTACGTTATCGCTGCATATACCTGTTATATCAAAAACACTGTTGACAAAATCCCTGTTCGCCGGGCTTGAAATACTTAAAGAAGGCCCCTCAAGGTCCACACTGGGGCCAAGCCCCATGTCCATTCTGCAGGTAGTAAGCCCCACTATAAACATAACCAGCAAAGAAACCGGGTATTTTGCCTTTTTCATAGCCGTATCACTCCATCAAATCATCCGCTAAAATATGTTATAGCGTAAACCCATAATAATGTGGGAAACCATTGTAGAAACATCCGAGGTTGAGGTATCCACATCCGTTGGAACAAACCATAACTGGAACTCCGTGTACAGCGACAGTTTCTCGAATATACGGGGAAACTCAATCTGCAAAAGCATGGCGGACATCATTGTAGGCGAACCGCTCTGTGTTTCCGAGAAAAGCGAGAAATTCGCACCGACGGCTATCGCGCCGGACAGCCACTCATAATCCGGCCCCCAGACATAGCTGAAAGGCAGGCTGAAAATATTAGCCAGGAGCTTGACGCCGTAGACAGTGCCTCCGTAGCGCATTTCCCCCTCGCCTCCCAATTTCTCAAACAGGCTCTGAGTCATAAAGCCGTACTGCACCTGAAGTTTCACATTGTCATCAAAAAAGGTAAGGCCCAGGCCAAAATCCATAAAAGTCGCGCCCCCCGCGAAAGCGCCGGGCGAGCCCGGCAGGCCGAGCCGTACAACCGGGGGAATCGTCACATCCAGGTACAGCCCCTGAATAAAACCGGGAATTTCGTAGGAGGATTTATCCCCCGAACGCAGGGTGTAGGACACTTCCTCCAGCGCTATATCATCGCTCGCGAGGGCGCTGAACTCAAGGGTCTGGTTGTAATGGCGCCCCATTTTGGGAGAAAGCAGCCTGATCACAGGCATTGTCCTGTCTGTTTGAATAATGGTTTTTGTAACGGCCGTCTCGCCGTTTTCCATGATGGCTTTGATAAGCAGATAGTGCAGGCCCTGCTCCATGTCCTGGGTTTCAAGGCGGTAGCGCCAGTCGTACTCTTCGGTACTTTTAAGGGCCACGGGCAGAAAAGTCTTTCCGTTATCAAAACTTATCTCCACGCTTTTTACGCTTTTCGCTTCAAGCGCGTCGCGTATTTCGTCGGCCGTCTCCTCGTCCTCCAGCAGAATCTTCTCTCCCCCGGATAATTCGTATCCCGTCCTGCCCGTCAGCCAAGGCCGCCGGAAAGCAAAATCCCCCAAGGCAAGGCTGTCAATCGTGACCCACGGCCCGGCGGGGGTATAATACAAAACAAGCTCCTGGGATTTTACAAGATCGCCTCCCCCAAAATCGCTCTGGACAGCCAGTTTGTTTTCTCCCGCTATAAGTTTTTCGCCGTCAAGCGAAAAGCGGAAAAACCCCGACCCGCTTACCGCAACGGTTTCTATGGTAATTCCGTTTACGACAAGAGAAACGGTTTGGGCCTTGTCCGCTCCGCCCGTGTACCCGTAGAGATTGGCTTTTCCCTGAAAATGCTCGCCGGAAAGGGGGTAAAGGGTTTCAATATAGTTGTGCTGATTATTCCGGGCAAGCTCGAGGTTCCGCGACACCCTCGTAATGTTCTCGGCCTTGTCTATGGCGAAAACTTCTATATTGTAAAGTCCGTCAGGAAGCGAAGAAAGGTCCATCCTGTGGCTAAGGAGTATTCCCGGTTCAAGATTGATTTCCGCAAGTTCGCCGGGAATCTGAACCCCCTCAAGAGATCTCAGGCGAATGGAAATTTGCCGCAGAATGCCCGCGTCCTGCGCCTGGCCCGTTATGTAGACCGGCCCCACGGACTTCATTCCGTCTTTGGGATATTCCAGGGAGAGAGCCGGGGGAGTATTGTCCACAACGATAAGGCCCGAATAGAGCCCCGGTATGCCGTAGCCGTCTTCCACCTGAATAAAAACAACATGGGTTCCGTCTTCAAGAATTGTGGTATCAAAACGATACGACCAGTCGGTTGTGCCCGTTACATCGTTAAAGCTGTTGCCGTTATCAAGAGACACCCGCACTTTCGCGATGCCGTTTTTATCAGAAGCGTTTCCCTCCAGAACAAGAGCTCCCCGGTTTACGTCCTCAAAAGAGGGAAAATTCAGTTGGGCGCGGGGCTCTTCCAGAGAAATTCTAAAAGCCCGCACGACAGGGTTTCCCCGGACGCCGTAAATGTCTTCGGGAATTATCGTTACCGTGTGCTCGTTATCCGTCATGCTTTTTAGAGCTATGGGAATAACATAAGCGTTCTCCGCCTCTTCGGCGGTTTCCTCCCCGTCATCAATTTTGTACCAGATTCTGGCGATTTTATCATCGTCATAGGTAACGCCTGAAATGATAAAATCTGAAATAAGCACCTCGTTATCCATGGGGATATTCACTTCCGCGCGGGGAAGGTCGGAGTCCGCGTCAATAACAAAGGGCCACACATTCAAAAGGGCGCGGTTTCCCGCCGCGTCGGTAAAGGAAAAGGCCATGTCGCCGGTCAGGGGCATTTGGGGTGTTCCCACCATAACATCCAGAAAAGCGGCGGGCCGCACGGGAACAGGCGCGGGCCTCTCGGCAGCGGCAGCGGCCTGAGCGTTCCCCGCCGGCGCAGGGGCCTGCGGCGCGGGTTCCGGCGCTTCGTAGGCAACGGCCAGGAGCCTGCCCGCTTCCCGGACCAGTATTCCCAGGCGGATCATGCCGTTTACGCGCGCGCCGCTCAGGGGAACAATAAGCTGCGGTTCGGGCGCGGCCGTGTCTTTATGAACAAAAAACTCCGCGTATCCCGGCCGCCCGGCTTCGTCCACAGCCCTGAAAAGAATGTTGAGCCTGCCGTCCTCCAGATGTGTCACATCTATATCCTGAGTCTCGCCCGCGGCGGTCTGCGCCGTCAGGGGAAGAGCCCGCCAGGAAGCGCCCGCGTCAAAGCTGTACTCAAGGCTTTTCAGGCCGCCCGTATCCTGAGCGGATATGACGGGGTTCAGGGAAGTTCTCACCCATGCGCCGGACAGATCCAGGGAAACGCCAATGCTTGGGGGAGCAAAATCCGCTATAACGGAATAACTGTCTGTCAGAAAAGATTTACCGTTTTTGTCGGTCAGCTCAAGGCGGAAGGGGCCAAACCTTCCTTCGGAGTTTGCCCGCAGCTCAACACGGCCATAGCCGTCAATGCCGGCGGAAAGCCCGGAAGTTCCTTCGCCCTCTATGCGCACACCCGTCAGGGCTTTCCCGTTATAGAGTCCCACAAGCCTGTCTCCCTCTCCCAAAAGAAAGCTGCCGTCTTCAAGAGTTCCTATTAATTCCGCAGAGCTATCAGGGGGAAGGGGAATCCACATAAAACTTTCCGCGATATTTCTGGCGCGGCCGCCCAGGGGCCGCACAACGGCAAACTCCCCCGCGGCCCGCAGGGGGCTTCCGTTATTGACGCTAATATTCAGGCTAAAAGGAATCCAGCCCACAGGCAATTCCGGAAGATTCGCCGTAATTTCGTAATCATTACCCGCGACCCGTCGTACCGAGGCCCGTACCGTGGTACTGTCCCGGAAAGTAAAGGCCGCGCTGTCCACGGACTGCTGCGGGGCCAGTGAAAGCGCCGCCTTGAAGGGAATGTCGCCGGGCTTGTTTTGCGGAATTTGTACGATGAGTCCGGGCCGCCAGGATTCGCCGTTTAAGCTGTCCAGCCGCAGCCCGGAAGACGCCGAACCTGTATCAACAATATGCTCGTCCGCCAGGGGCGGAACAGAAAGGTCGGTTATAAAAATCGCTTCTTCGAGAACGCTCCGGCGGCCATGAACATCTTCCGCGCTGATGCGCAGAGGCACAAGCCCGTAGGCGATTTCCGGCGGAAGGGGTATTTCCTGAACAAGCTCCCCGCCGGCCCCGTCCGCCGAGGCTCTGAGGCTGACGGTCTTTGCCGCCAGTTCCCCAAACTGCCACGAAATCTCCGCTATGGGGCTGCCTGATTTTATGTTCAGCGTAAATACCGTGGGTATCTCATTATTAAACTCGCTGCCGCAGCGGTAGTCCTGAACCGCGGGGTTTCTTCCGTCTGCAAAGACCCGCACGCCGCCAAGACTCAAAGAGGGTTTTTCGCCGGACATGATAAATTTCTTCACCTCGACCCTGGGGCCTTCAACGCCGAAGCTGTCTTTTGCCCACACTTCCAGGCGGTGAACCCCCGGCGCCAGGTCTTTAATAAAAAAGCGGAAAGCGCCGCTGCCTTCGGCCTGCGCCGCGGGCCCGCCGTCCACGGAATACAGAAGCGCGGCCACAGCGTCATCGTCAAAGGCTTTCGCCTGAAAAGCCAGGTCTTTTCCGTGATAGACGCCATCAGCCTGCGGGAAAAGTATCTCCACAGTGGGAAGGTCGGCCTCCTGATTAACGGGTATATCCCTGCGTATGGTTGTTACGTTGTCCGAAAGATCCACGGCGCGTATTTCCAGGGTTACTTCGCCGGTCTTTTTTCCCCGCAGGTCGAACTCTTTTACCCACCAGGGGTTGCCCACGGTGATTTCAAACTCCCCGCTTTCATCCTCCAGAGTCCACGAGAGTGATTTAAGCCCCACAGTGTCGCCCGCGTAGCCCGCTGCGACAAAAACCCCGTTTACCGGCTCTTTTTCGGCGGGATAGAGAATCGTAAGTTCCGGGGCGGTATTATCTACATATATCAGGAAGGAATATAGTCTTTCGCTCCCCTGCAAGTCCTTTGCCTTGAACCAGAGAATCGCGGGACCGTCCTGAAACTTTCGCGTATCAAGGCGCGCCTCAAACTCGCCGGTATCTTCTTCGTCGTTGAGGTCAAAATCAAGGGGCAAAAAGCTGAGGCCGCCGTCAACGGACCAGAAAAGGCTGTCTATGCCGTTGCCGTCGCCGGCCTTCCCCGCGAGAGTGATGTTCCCGCTTACAAGCGCCCCTGTGGGATGGCTTTCCAGGGTAATATCGGGTTTTTTCCGGTCAAGATGCCAGTAAATATCAAAGGGCCGGCCTTTCAAACCGTTCGTATCCACTCCGTAGACGCTGATCTTGTGCCGCCCGTCCGGCAGCCCGGTTGTGTCGTAATAATACGACCAGAAATCAGAACCTTCCGCCCGCGCCGGCTGTTCTGCGTTATCGTTAAAAACCAGTTCCACATGGTCCACCGCGTCATCGTCCACACAGGTTCCCACAATATTGAGGTTGCCCGGTATGCGCATATTTTCTCTGGGGTTATTTATCCGCGCCACGGGCAGATCGGACTCGGGATCTATATAAATGTTATGAGGGCCTTCGCGGTAGACATTTCCGCCCCGGTCTTTCGCTTCTATATAGAAGTTATACATGCCCTCTTCTTTATCGGAGATGTCAATTTTTTCCGAAAATCCGGTAGGGTCTTCCACTTTATGAGTTTCCGGCTCCTGCCGGCCCCCCGCCCATACAGAAAGGTTTACTATAAAAAACGCTGAAAAAACAAGAAGGGCCTTGTTCCGTACCATAATAATCTTACTCCCGATGTTGGCTGCTCATAAACTTTCTTTAATTTGAGAACGCAGACTTCTATTATTATCTGCAACTATCGCCGAAAACATGACATGCTAAAAAAAAGCCCGCTCTTTTATTAATTATAACCCCGGCTGAGTATTTGTCAAGCCGGCGACTTCCCCCGCATCGGCGGGGGAAGTCGCCCCGGAAATTGCGGTGAAAGCCGCCAAATCGCTTCAGGCTTGCCACCAAAGCTGGTGAATACAACGCAATTGCGCAGCAATTGCCGTGGTGGTTATGCCCCCTCCGCACATTTCCGTGATTGCGTCCCCGCCGCAGGCGGGCGGAAATTGCGGTGAAAGCCGCCAGTACACTACCTGCTTGGCCACAAAGCTCTTGGTTAAAACGCAAACGCGAAGCGATTGCCGTGGTGGTTATACCGCTTCCGCACATTTCCGTGATTGCGTCCCCGCCTTGCATGTACTGTTTTCTCCTATCTCTGCGTCCTTTGCGCTCTCGCCGGGTAGAATTCTTTTCTTATGATTTAGTGTAATCAAGATACTAGTGTACTGTATCGTTGACTAATGGCTTAATGAAGTCAAACCACGTACCTCACGGACCACACAGAAAAACCGAGAAAACCCAAAGAATATGAGATATTTAGGACGATTCTGCTTCATTATCTACTCTTTTTCTTTGTCCGTGTCTGTCTGTGTCGTCCGTGGTTATTCCTACTTCTGTGTAAGACAGAACACTAGATGACTGAAAAAAGTAAACGCCGATGCCCTGGGGCAGGTTTGACAGAATATCCGAAAAAATGGTACTCTTATACAGGGGAAAGATGTCTATACTCCTTATTGCTATTATCGTAACCAGTGTTGTTGTTGTCGGTATTCTGGTTTTTGTCATTAAAACAATCGCCGCTCCGCAGAAGGTCGCGACCGTCGCGAACCTCGTCCGGCAGAGAAAAAACACCGCGGCCATCCGCATCGCGAAAAAAATCCTGGCGAAAGACTCCAAGAATTTGGAGGCGCACTACCTTTTGGGCTTTGCCTACCTGGGCGACAACAAGCCGGAACTGGCAATCATCGAACTGCGCACGGTCAATCAGACAGGGGTTTTTACCGCCCTGTGCCCGGAAATTCCTTTCAGGAAAAAAATCGCGGAACTCTACGCCAAGTTTAACCAGCCCGAAGAAGCCCTGAAGGAATATTTGCTGCTGATTAAAAAAGAACCGAATGTGCCTGACCATTACCTGAACGCGGGACGGCTCCTTGAAGAGCGCAGCAATTCGCCCAAGACCGCTACCTTTTACCAGAAAGCCATAGAACTTGACGGCCGCAACTGGAAGTCCTACTTCTACCTGGGCAGCCTGATGGTCAAGGAAAAAAAGAAGGGTGAGGCGATTGCCGCGCTGGAGAAATCTATAAAACTGAACCCGGAAAATTACGCCGCCCACTTTTATCTGGGACGGCTCTACAAAGATGACCACGACTACCCCTCCGCTCTGGCTGCTTTTGAAAAGGCCCAGAAAGACCAGGAATACAAAATCAAGGCTCTTGTTGAGCGCGGGGGCTGCTTTATGAGCATGCAGGATATGAGCAGGGCCATGCCGGAACTGGAACGGGCAATAAAGCTGGGCGAGGGGAAGGAGGATAACGACATCCTTTTTGCCCGTTACTTTCTTTCCCTCTGTTATGAACAGACGCGGAATATAGACGGGGCAATACAGCAGTGGCAGAAAATTCATGCGAAAAAACCGGGGTTTAAGGATGTGGCGGAAAAGCTCAGCCAGTATCAGGATATTCAGCAGAACGACGCCCTGAAAGACTTTATGGTTTCACGGTCCGATGAATTTCTTGAACTCTGCAAAAAACTTGCCGCCGCTTCCGGGCTTGTCGTGCAGAATACCAAAAACATACAGGATGGCTGCCAGATTCTCTGTGTCGAAGGCGGCGATGGTAAATGGAAAAATACGCGCAAAACAACGGTTCTGCTGAGTATACTGAGGTCGCCCGAAGTCGTGGACGAATCCGCGATACGTTCGTTTTACGAAGAAATAAAAGGCGCCAATGTCGCCAAGGGAATCCTTGTCACCTCGTCAACCTTCTCCCGCGCCGCCGGCGCCTTCGTGGAAAACCGGCCCATAGAGCTGTGGAACAAGGATAAGCTGCAAAACCTTTTGCAAAAGGCGGGGTAATCCTGCGCCGGTTCTTCATTCCGCCTGCGGGTTTACTGCGCCGGTGTTTACGGAAAAAAGAAAATCCTCCGCCGCCCAGGGGCCCGCGAGCAGGCTGCGGCCGGAGGGGTCCTGCTCCCAAAGATACAGGTTTTTGGCCTGCGCCCGTATTTGCTCATTTGACAGAATCAGATCGCGCGGATTGCTTCCCCTGCGCAGAATGAAGGAACCCAAAAGCACGCCCGCGCCCGACTGCACCATAAGAACACTTTCGTTGCGGGAAGTTGCAACAACAAGGGCGCCGTTCTCGCCCGCCTCAAGAGAGGGAAAAGTCAAACCTGCATTTTTATCTGCGGTAACGGCAAAGGCCCTTTCCGCCTGCGAACCGGCGTAATCCCGCACAATAACCCTGTAGCGGCCCAGGGGCACAAGGGCATCCGGCAGAAGAATCTTTTCCAGAACAATCCACGACTGTTGTCTTGCCGGCCGGACAACCCACTCATCCTGAACAGCCTGCCAGTATAACTGCGCCGCGTCATTGATAAGTGAAACGCTTTCAAGATCGTCCTTCCCGTCATCGTCGCCGGCTAAAATGGCTAGAGAAAGGTATTCGCCGGTTTTATTTGTTTCCCTGTCCTGATAGGATGTCAGCCGGTAACGGACTTCCGTAATGACAGGCGGATTCCCGCTGCACGCCGCAAAAATCGCAAGAGAAAGCGCAACGCCAAAAAAGGCTTTAATTTTGAGCAGGGTCATATTCACAATAACAGTTTTGGGAGTCAGGGGAGAACGGAAATTACCGCGAAAACCCCGCCCCCCATTCTTAGGAGCCTGTCGGACTTCTAATAAATGTGAGCCGAAGACGGCTCTGCGTTTTCGGGAAGACCCGAAAACGCATTACACCCGCAATTTTGCCCCGCAAAATTGCGCCGTCTTGAATGTCGCAAGCCATTGCAACAATGGCTTGGCTTAAAGCGCAACAGGCTCTTAGTAGCCTTTTACCGTTTGAAGTTTGCGCGTTTTTTTCATGAGCTTGCGCTGCAGGGATTTTTGCTTCCTGTTTTTTATCGTGGAAGGTTTTTCAAAATACTCCCGCTTTTTCCACTCACGGATGATACCTTCTTTTTCGACCATGCGTTTGAAGCGCTTAATGGCCTTTTCGAGATTTTCTCCCTCATCCAGCCGTATATAGGCGATATGAATCACCTCCCTTTGTGTACATATACTGTAGTCCATAATACTGAAAAACGCCTTTTTGTCAATAATGCGCGGCGCCTTGATTACACTAAAGACACAGATAAAAACCGCGGAGAACGCTGAGATCGCAAAGGAAGAATTATGATTTAGTGTAATGACTCTCTCGCCCTAAAGGGCGGGGTATGGACCCGCTTGCGAATCAAGATACTAGAACTTTCCCAAAAGGCGCGTTATAATGCGGCCGAAGAGCGGGGTTTTGACGCTGACGGCCCTGTGCGGGCACATCTCCTGACAGCAGTAACAGCGGATGCAGCGCGAGTAGTCATACACCGGGGCCGCCGCGCGGCCGCCGCCGGGAAAAGCCAGGGCCTTAACCGGCTCCGCGGGACAGGCCCGGACGCAAACGCCGCACTTTTCGCACTTTGCCGCGGCTATAACCGGCCGGGGGATAATGCTGTTTTTCAGAGGCCGCAGGGGCCGGAAAAGGATGTCGCCGGTTACGGGTTTTCGTACCACGTCAAAATCGGGTTTGACGAAATTTTCCGCGGGATCGCCGACAAGGGTAACGCCGTCCTTCGTCCCCAGACCCAGGGCCTGACCTTCTGCGATTGTGGGAACATACGCGGGGTCAAGGTCTATAAGCCTGCAAAAAACAGCGTCAAGAGCGACCGGATCGCGGGAAAAAAGAAGAACGCCCATGCCGACGGGGTTTCCTCCCGACGGGCCTTCGCCTTCCATGGCCGTGACGCCGTCCATGATGTAGAGGCGGGGGTTTACGATCTTTGTGATAAGGGCAAGGCGGGAACTGAATTTTTGCGGATTAGGGTTACGGACATGAAGGCGCGCTTTTTCAAAGCCCGTGAGGCAGCCGAGCTGGTTTTTGAGCGCGCCGGTTATGCGGGTAAGGCTGTGGGTTTTCATTTTGCACAGGCTGATGAGGCCGTCGGCCTCGCGTACGCCTTTTGCTATGGGGAAGCTGACCGGCGCGCCTGCGGCCTCCGCTACCTGCGCCGGCGCGGCTGTTTCAAAGTCCGCCACGCTTACCCCGAGTTTCTCCGCGATTTCGGCTATCCCTGCCACGCGCGCGGCGTGGGCCGGCCTGTCATATCCGGGCGAGTCGCCGTACGAAAGGATCGCGCCGGCCTCCTGAAATATTCGCGCGGCGGCTTCAAACACCGCGGGATGGGTTGTAACGGCAAGCTCCGGCGCGCGGGCCGCCAGCATGTTGGGTTTCAGGAGAATTTTTTCACCCGCTTTGACAAAGGCTGCGGTTCCGCCAAGAAGCTCTATCCCCGCGCGGACGGCGGCGTACACGGTATCGGTTTTATACGAGGAACAGCCTATGAGTACAACGGTAGACATGCGAAAAAGGGTAACGGGCGGACGGACAGGAGTCAAGGGCCGCGGATTGCGCTCATTAAGCCCCGACCCTCTTCTGGGTGCACCAATTTTTTCCGTACCAATCACCGGAAGCCCGCAGGCCGCGCAAGGGATTGAAGGGGCGCGAAGCGGCCGCGCCAGCGGCGGAACCCCCGAAAAGCCCGGCCCTGACGGAGCTGCGCGCCGTCAGGGATGCGCCCAAATTCTTCACTCTTCTAACTACTGCCTACTGCCTATCTATACTTTACCTTTTCAGTAAATTATAGTATGTTTGCAGGTGTACAAAGAATAAATCACTCAGGGGGATTTATGAGCAACCACTCAGTATACATGGATTATAACGCTACAACGCCGCTGCATCCGGGGGTCAAAGCGGCCCTGACGGAGGCTTTCGACATTTACGGTAACGCTTCGAGTATGCATAGTTCGGGGCGCTATGCCGGGGAAAAAGTGGCCCAGGCGAGGGAGATTGTGGCGCGTTTTATCGGCGCCGCGCCGGAAGAAATTATTTTTACGGGGGGCGGGTCGGAGTCGAACAATACCGTTCTTAATATGATTGACTGCGGCAGCGGGGTGTGCAGTTGTGTGGCCAGGGGCCGCCGGGGGCTTGTAACCAGCGCGATTGAGCATCCCAGCATTATCAACACGGCGGAGTTTCTTCAGCACAAGGGCGTGTCTGTTACCTTTGCCGGGGTAGACGCGCAGGGCAAGGTTAATATGGAGGATCTGGAGGCCGCTGTTTCAGGGGAGACGGCTTTGGTTTCCGTGATGATGGGGAATAACGAGATCGGCACGCTGCAGGATGTCAAGGCCATTACGCGTCTTGCCCACGAGCGGGGCGCTTTGATGCATACCGACGCTGTTCAGACCCTGGGGAAGGTTCCTGTCGATGTGAAGGACCTGGATGTGGATTTCTTGAGTTTTTCGGCGCACAAGCTCTACGGGCCCAAGGGTATAGGTATTCTGTATGTCAAAAAGGGCGCTCCCTTTTGCACTTTTATTCACGGCGGGCATCAGGAGGATGGCCGGCGCGCCGGGACGTATAACACGCTGGGTATTATCGGTTTGGGTAAGGCGGTGGAGCTGGCTTCGCGTGAGATGAAGGATGAGGTTGCCAAACTGTGGGCGCTGCGGGAGAAGCTGCGCAAGGGGCTTCTGGAAAAAGTGCCGGATATTCATGTGAACGGACACCCCGCGGATACTCTGCCGGGTACGCTCAATGTGTCTTTCCGGGGGGCGGAGGGCGAGGCGATTCTTCTGTATCTTGATATGAACGGCATTCAGGTTTCAACCGGTTCGGCCTGCGCTTCGGGTTCTCTTGAGCCGAGTCATGTGCTTCTGGCGACGGGTGTGGAGCCGGAGCTTGCCCACGGTTCCATACGTTTCAGTCTGGGGCGCGAGACAACAGACGCGGATGTGGATTACGTGCTGGAAACTCTGCCGCCGATTATGCAGAAGATACGCTCAATGTCCACCGTGTACGGCAAGCGGGGCTAGCTTATGGCAAACGGCTGGCTCTATACGGATATTGTAAAAGATCATTTTACCAATCCGCGGAACATTCTGGAGGATGAGGACTCCTACGCCGACGACGGTAAGGGCTCGGTGGGAAACATCAAGTGCGGCGACCAGATGCTTGTGGCAATCAGGGTGAAGGACGGCCGTATAGAGGACTGCAAGTGGAAAACCTACGGCTGCGCTTCGGCCATTGCCTCTACCTCTATGCTGAGCGAGGTTGTCAAAGGCATGCCCCTTGAGGAAGCCTACCACGTTACCCCCGCAGATATTACGAAGAAGCTGGGCGGCCTGCCCGAACACAAGATTCACTGCTCCGTTTTAGGCGACAAGGCCCTGCGCGCCGCCATAGAGGACTACTACAGGCGTACCGGCCAGGAAGACAGGATCGAGCGGGAGAAGGCCGTTACCATTTGTCAGTGCATGAACGTTACCGACAAGGAAATCGAAAAAGCTGTCAAAGAGGGGGCGCGGACCTGGCTCGACCTGCAGAATAAAACGAAAATAGGTACGGTCTGCGGCCAGTGCAGAAAAAAGGCGGAAGAGCTTTTGCACGAGTACGAACATTTGTACGGTTAAGCCTCGGTTCCGGATTCCGGCCTGCCGATGCAGGCTTGAGTTTCACGGAAATGTGCGGAAGCGGCATAAGCGCCTCGGCAATTGCTGCGCAATTGCGTTACAATCAGGCGCGGCGTTTTCCCGCCTGTAGAGCACTGTGAACACTTACCGCAATTTCCGGCGCCGACTTCCGGCCTGCCGATGCAGGCTTGAGTTTCACGGAAATGTGCGGAAGGGGCATAAGCGCCTCGGCAATTGCTGCGCAATTGCGTTACAATCAGGCGCGGCGTTTTCCCGCCTGTAGAGCACTGTGGACACTTACCGCAATTTCCGGCGCCGACTTCCGGCCTGCCGATGCAGGCCGGAAGTCGGCAAATTGACATCTCTTGTATCTTTTCCTAAACTTATTGAATGCGAAAAAAGGCTGATATAACAGCGAGTATTTCCCGTACCGTGGGCTTTTTTTTCCTGGCGCAGCTTGTTTTTACCACGGGTTTGTGCGCGGCCTACCGTATCCGGCCTTCGCCTCTGGGACTGGTCACGTATATTCTCGCGCTGGCGTTTATTCACATAGGCTTGTGGATTTTCCTTTTGATTATGCACGATCATTTTGTCCTGCTTCATACAGGCGGAAAACTGGAACACATTAACGCGGCCAACAGGCTTACCATGGTGCGCATTAGTTCCATTCCGAGCGTCGCGCTGGCGTTGATACTGGCGGACAGCTACCCTCTGCTGCCTGTGCTTATTCCCTTTGTGGCCCTGATCTTTCTGACCGACCTTCTTGACGGCGCCATCGCACGGGGAAGGCGGCAGGTGACGCGGATCGGCAAATACCTTGACAGCATCAGCGACTATGCCATTCTTATTGTTGTGTCGGTAATTATGGCGTACTACGGCATTATTCCCGACTGGTTTGTCATTTTGGCGCTCTTCCGCCTTGTCTTTCAGTGGATAGGGATGGGGGCGCTTCTTGCCTATCAGGGCTATGTTCACGCCATGGCGACTCTTTTGGGAAAGTTCGCGATTTTTGCGACTATGTTCCTGTACGGTTTTGAGGTGCTGGCACTGGCCGAACAGTTCAGTTTTTTACGCCCCTACGCCTTCATTCCGGAATACGGCGCCGCGGGTATTTTGTGCCTGTCGCTTGCTGAGAAAATTCTTTATCTGAAAAAGAGTTTCGTTGAAGCAAAAGACGCCCGTCACGCAAAACTCGATAAATCCGGCTGATGTTTGGCCGCGGCGCAACTCCTTTTTCCGTGCGCAATTTAATTCTGTAAAGCGAGGGTAAACGCCGACGCCCTGCCCGCCGCTTGCATAAGCCCGCCCGTCCTGAAATAATGACTCCATGAGAATAACGGTTATCGACGGTATGGGGGGCGGCATCGGCGCGCAAATTGTTACGCAGCTTAAACAGGAGCTTCAGGGCAGGGCCGAAATTATTGCCCTGGGCACAAACGCGGCGGCGGCGGACCGCATGGTGCGCGCGGGAGCGGACAGGGGAGCTTCGGGAGAAAACGCCATTCGCGTTTCGGCTGCCGCGTCGGATATTATCGTGGGGCCCATAGGCATAGTCATACCCGACTCCATGATGGGCGAGGTTACTTCCGTTATGGCACAGGCTGTTTTCGCCAGCGGGGCGGAAAAACTTCTTATACCGCTTGTTCAGCCGCACTTTACTATTGTGGGTTACGAATCAAAACCCATCGGCAGCCTTATTTCTCAAGCGGTTCAGGCTGTAAAGGCCCGGACCACAGGAGAAAAAAATGAATCTGAGTCTTGATTGTGTGAGCTGCAATGAAGATACCGCGGAGCAGAGCTCCGCGGTATCTTCATTGGTTAAGGAAATTTATTGTATAGGCATGGTTCATAACCCGTAAATTTAAGAGCCTTTCCATTTTGTGGTAGGCCAACTCACGTTCCGGAGCAGAGCTCCGGGGTATGAACCATGCCTTTCCCAATCAGAACTTGTACCGTTGTTATAATTTCTTATAGTGTAACGAATTACTATATTTTCTGACATCTACTTTCTTCCCTTATTCGACTTCTTCGACTTGGCGGTTAAAATTCTTTTTCCTGTCATTTAGCA
>JAISQU010000281.1 GCA_031274005.1 Spirochaetales bacterium | reverse complement strand
TTTTGGCCGGCTGTGTCAAGAATTTTGTCAACAAGGGGTTTCTTGTCCGCGTCCTTAACGGCAAGGATGTCGCGGGTAATTTCAATCAGGTAGCTGTCAAGCTCGCCCTTCATCCAGTCGGCAAAAACCTTGTGCATCGCGGGGGCTTTCATTTTCAAAAGGCGGCTCATGATGTCGTAGGCTTCGCAGATAAGCTGCATGTCGCCGTACTCAATTCCGTTGTGCACCATTTTAACGTAGTGGCCCGCCCCGTCTTCTCCTATCCAGTCGCAGCAGGGATCGCCTTCGGGAGTCTTGGCGCAGATAGCCTGAAATATCTTCTTGACAAGGGGCCATGCTTTGGGGTTTCCGCCGGGCATCATGGCGGGGCCGGTACGCGCTCCTTCCTCGCCGCCGGAAACGCCGGTACCGATGTAGAGAAAGCCTTTTTCCTCAAGATACTTCGTACGGCGGATGGTGTCCGGAAAGTGGGAGTTTCCGCCGTCAATTATAAGGTCGCCCGGCTCCAGGTGCGGCAGAAGCAGTTCGATAAACTCGTCCACAGCCTCGCCGGCCTTGACCATCAGCATAATTTTGCGGGGCCGTTCCAGAAGGCTTACAAACTGCTCAATGGAACGCGCGCCCAAAATCGTCTCACGGCCGCTGCCCGCGTCCGCAAGGAACTCGTCAACTTTGGAAACCGTCCGATTGAATACCGCGACAGTGAAACCCTTGTCGTTCATGTTCAGAACAAGGTTCTGCCCCATAACGGCAAGACCTATAAGACCGATGTCAGCTTTTTTAGCCATTCTTTCCCTCCTTGAACTTCTTTTCCCAGGCCCATAAACCCAGGGCCGGGTTTGAAATATAGTAGATTTCCTCGCCATCCGGCAGGGTGTTCCAGCCGTCCTTCAGCCTTTCGGGGCTGTAACGGGCCATCATGTGTCCCAAGTCTTCGCACTGAAAGCCGACGGATTCTATTTCTTCCCGTGTAAGTTTTCCGGGACAATAGGTAACGGTAAAGCGGCCCTCCGAAGAGCCGTGAATCAGATGCGCCGCGGCGGAAAGATTCGCCTTTAAGTCGGCGTTATTTTCTACGGCGCGCAGGGTTTGCGGCGTACCCTTGTAGCCGTATTTGCGGATAAGCGTATCGATGGTTTTGTCCTCGCCGAATTCCCGCAGGCCCGGAGCAAGAACCAAAAGCTCCCCGCCGTCGGCAATAGCCATGCGCGTACGGTACACGCTCTTATTGCCCAGCCAGGTGGAGCGGAACTCCGCAGGGTCAAGGTACACTACAACTTTTTGCAGGGGCTTGGGAAGAAGGCTGATGTTTACCCTGGCCGAAAGCTGCGCCGCGCGGGTGTAACACTCCTCATCGTCGCCCACAAAAAGCCCCCGCAGCGCAAGGCCCCCCGAATCATCGCGGCCAAGCACCGTCAGTACATACACTATGGGCAGATCCTTCGCGAAATGCTCTGAAGCGTAGTTCATTACATCGCGCACAGGGCTGTCCTTGCGGCCCATGATTTTTTCCATACCGTAGACAGCGCCCAGAAAGTGACTCTTGTTAATGCCTTCCTGCCCGCCTGTGCCGACGAAAATATTTTTGTTGTAATTGGCCATGCCTATGACCTCATGGGGAACGACCTGCCCAATGGAAAGAATAAGATCAAAGCCGCCGTTTACAAGCAGGCTGTTCACCTGGGCGGGCCAATCGTATTCCACCCTGCCGCCTGAGACCTTCGCCACATAATCCGCGGGAACAAGGCCCAAAGTCGTAAGGTCTTTGCGCCAGTCATGAACCCGGAACAGGCTGTGGCGGATATTGCCGAACATCTGGTCTATCTCCTGGTCGGTCAGCGGTACGTGAGTTCCCAGGGCCGGAAGAATATCGGTAAGCCTTTCACAAAAATAGCGGGAAGCGAAATTCGTAATCTCCCCCGCCCGCGAATGAAACCGCGTCACATCCGGCGGCAAAGCCAGAACCCTGGCGCGTTCCCCCTTTTCTTCGATTTTACCGAAGGCCTCCGCGAGAGCCTCCTCCATCTGTTCGCGTGAAATATTTTCGCTTTCAGAACCCCGCGCGTAGTACAGCATATCAGTTCTGCCAGGGAGCTTTTTCAGGAAGAGATTCCCTGAACTCGGCCAAAAGCGCCTCCTGATACGCGCCCTCGTAGCTCATGCCGAAAAACCTGTCCAGGGCCTCGTCGTGAAAACGCCTCCAGGACTCATCCTCGCCGCCCGGAATAATGGGATAAAAAAGCGCGCTTACGGATTTTGCCGCCTTCAGATCGCCGGGCGCGTCGCCTATCATAAGAATCCTGTTTGAAGGGTATTTGTCTTTCGCCGCGAAAGCCAGGTGCTCCGACTTGGTGCCGATCTCCTGCCCCGCGATAAAACGCACCAGTTTGTCGATGCCAAGCTCCGCCCATTCCCGCACAAGGGCCTCCGTGGGAGTCTGGGACACAACAATAACATCGGCCGCCTCCCGCATCTTGTCAAGGCTCTCGCGGAAAAGCGGAAACGGCGGTACGCCCCGCACAATTTTTGCCACAGCCTCGTTAACATCCAAAGACCACTTGTACACGATTTTCAATTCCGGGTCGCCGGTCCTGTCTAGTTCCGCCTTGAGGGTGGGATTGCCCAGTTTTGATTCCCGCTGCGTCCAGGCTTTGAGCACAGGCAGCTGCATAATTTTGGCCCCCCGTTTTTTGACCTCGGGCCGCTCACGCAAAAGGTCCAGAGCTTTCATAATCGCGTGAAAACGGTTACAGCCCCTGTCCTGCGAATACAGGTTAACGAAGTCCCACGCCTCGCGGGCATACTTTGAGACGCACTGCAGGTTAAAGTTGTTGATAAAAGCCGGACAAAAACACTCCTTGTGCTTCGGCTCCATCGAGTCAAAAACACACCCGTCCGAATCAATGCCGATAAAAAAATCCTTTTCGGCGCGAAGGTTTTTCAAATCCTGGGGGGTACTCATGGTCACTCCTGTTTTTTATAGAAAGATATAAATTTTGTATCACGAAAAGTGGCGGCCGTCAACGGATTGTGAAGGGAAAAAAATGTTGCGCGCCCGCTTGCCGGCAGCTTGACACTTTCGCGAAAACCCGCTATATTCGGGCAATATATAAGGGGGCGTGGTAAAGCTGGTTATTACGCTGGCCTGTCAAGCCGGAAATCGCGGGTTCAAGTCCCGTCGCTCCCGTTATCCCCGCAGAGGGGCCTGCCGGACTTCTCATGAATGCGGGCCGAAGACGGCGGCGCAAAATTGCGCCGCCGAATCATGTACTGCGGCAGTGCGTGCGCCTAAACGTGAAGCAAAAAATGCGCCATAGATGACTGAAAAAAGTAAACGACTCTGCCTTGCTATGCTTTCAGTAATTCCAAATTTGAAAAAATTTGTCCTGCAATCCCCAAAAGCATTCAAATTGTCAGCAATTTGAATGCTTTTACCCATAAAAAACGCTTCCAGACAGCAATACCATATTTAGT
>JAISQU010000279.1 GCA_031274005.1 Spirochaetales bacterium | reverse complement strand
TTTGCGCCGCGCTGCAAAAAAAGAAGAGCGTCCGCGGGATGACCGGACAGATACCGCAGGGACGGCGAGCGCCTGCCTTCGGTATCTTCAATAACAAAAAGATCTATACCCTGCCGGTCCAGGTATTCATAAACTTTTTCGCGCCGCGCGGTATATGCGGACATTATTTACCTCCGGAGTTTTTGATGCGCGCCGCCCGTGGGGCGCAAGGGATTGCAGGGGCGCGTAGCGGCCCGCGCCGAGCGCGGGCGGAACCCCCGGAAAGCCCGGTTTTTTGCCTGCCGCGGGCGGGCAAAAAATGCGCCCGAAATTCCGAAAAGAAATTGCTTGTTATCCCGCCGGGATGGTGGTAAAATAAGAAATCGCGTAAGGAGGCAGTTATGGATAGTGACCAGAAAAATCTGTTAAACCGGCTGTCTCACCAGTGGGAAATGTTTATCGGCAAGGGTATCATCAACGCGGATACCCAGACAATTGTGGCCCAGTCTTGGGAAGAATGCCGCCTGTTTGGCCTGGACCCGCAAAAAGGGCTGGGCAAAATCGTGGACCCGCGGGTTTACCAGGACATACGGGAACAGAACGAGTCCCTTTGGGAAACAGCGCGGCCCATCATGCAAAGTGTTTTTGAGATTGTCGAACGCTCCCACTTTTTGCTGGTGCTTACCGACAGCGCGGGCTATGTTCTGGAAACCATTGGCGATCAGGTGGTGGCCGGCAAGGCTGAGGATTTGCGTTTTACGCCGGGCAACCTGTGGACCAACCTTGAGGTGGGCAGTAACGCCATCGGCGCGGCCCTGAAATACGACAGGGCGGTTCAGATGGTAGGGGCGGAGCATTATTGCGTAACCCATCACGGCTGGACCTGTTCGGCCGCGCCCATTCACGGTTTGGACGGAAAGGTAGCGGGCTGCCTGAATATGTCCAGTGATTGCAGCGCCGCCCATCCCCACACGTTGGGCCTGGTGGTTGCCGCCGCTTTTGGAATTGAGCAGCAGCTTTTCAGTCTGCACAGTTCCCGGCTTATGCGTATGGCGCTGGACAGCAATTCCGATTGTATACTGCTGCTGGATAAGCATTTTCATCCTGTCTGGGCCAATAAAGCCACATCAAAGCTGCTGGGCATGCCGGGCGCACAGATGAAAAACGCGGACTTCCGCGAGATGATGCCGGAAATGGAATGGGCGCAGATACGGGAATGGGAAAAGGGCGGCAAAATTTCTTCTAATGACACGCCCCTTTATATAGACGGTAAAGCCCTGCATTGCAGCGTTACCGTCTCGCCCACGCTGCAATCGGGCTGCGATAACAAGACTTTCGCGGTTGTTTTGCGGAAGCAGGAACATCTTATCCGGGCGGTGAACATGGTTTCCGGTAACCGGGCAACATATACGTTTGACAGTATCTATGCCCGGGATTCCCTTATGAAAAAGACCGTCGCCCTGGCGAGTCAGTACGCGCGTTACGACGGCGTTATTATGATCGAAGGCGAGAGCGGTACCGGCAAGGAGCTTTTTGCCCAGGCCATCCACAACGGCAGCCAGCGGGCCGAGGGCCCTTTTGTGGCGATTAACTGCGCCTCCCTGCCCCGGGAGCTTGTGGAGAGCGAGTTGTTTGGTTATGAAAAAGGGGCTTTCACCGGAGCGCTGAAAGACGGGAATCCCGGCAAGTTTGAGCTTGCCAACCAGGGCGCCATTTTTCTGGATGAAATAAGCGAAATGCCCCTCGAATTTCAGGCGAAACTGCTGCGCGTTGTGGAGACGCGGAAGGTCCGGCGGCTGGGAGGTTCCCGCGAGAAAGATCTGGATGTACGCATCATCGTTGCCGCGAACCGCAATCTGAAACAGGAAGTAAAGCTGGGCCGGATGCGGGAAGATTTGTATTTCCGCCTCAATGTCCTCAAGCTGGAAATTCCGCCTCTGCGGGAACGCCCGGAAGACATTCTGTACTGCGCGGAGCGTTTTCTTGACCACTTCAATAACCGCTACCCGGAACTGCGAAAAAGCATGAGCCGCGATTTTGAGCGGGCTTTACAGGACTACGCCTGGCCGGGGAATGTCCGGGAACTGCAAAACAGCATAGAGCGGGTTTTCTTCTCGTGCCCACTGGGGATTTTGGGTACAGAAGCCATTCCCGTTGTCATTGACTCCGCGGTCCCGGCCGAGACGCCCCTGCGCAGGGAGATACGGGAAGCGCTGGACGCGTGCGGCGGAAATGTGGAGGAATCGGCAAAACGTCTGGGCCTGAGCCGCGCTTCCATGTACCGCCGGGTCAAACAGTTCGGCATTAATCCCAAAGAATTGCGTATATAGTGAGATTTTTTTGAGAAAATCTCACCGCGGCGCGGCGCGCCTGAATCTGTCGGCAAAGAAGACTCTCGGATTAAGTCCGGGGGGTGACATTTGGCTATACACAATTTAATTTTGAAACTACCTTATGTAGTATTTATTATTGGACAGAACCTTACTTTATTCATTTTTGTTATCCCTTCAATTCCTTTAAGGCGCGGGTAATCTCTTTCTGCTTTTCCTCAGTCATATCAGCACGGAATCCTTCATCAAAATGATTTCCTTTGTAGTTAATGGGGATGGCAACCTGCCTGACTACGGATAATCCTTGTTGGGATAAAACTAAAGAAAGAATCGCTTCATATACTGATTCAAGCAATCCCGGTCCCAGATCCTTGTGGATAGTTATCGCAGAACTTACGATTATATCGCCGATTTCATTCTCTGTCATAATATTTCTCAAAGAAATTTTCTCACGGAGGCACGGAGGACTCGGAGCTTTTGATTTCTTACCTCCGTGAACTCCGTGTGCCCCGTGAGAGAATCCTTTCTATATAAGATAAGAAATTTTCTCACGGAGGCACGGAGGACTCGGAGTTTCTGTTCTTTTACCTCCGTGAACTCTGTGTGCCCCGCGAGAGAATCCTTTGGCGGGTTTGGTTGGTTTTTAGGCATTTAGAGCGTTTCCGCCGTTTTTATAGATTCCTCTGGCTTTTGCCGCCGTAATACTTCTTCATGGCTTACAAAACGGAATCCTTCCGCTTCCCACCGGGAGTGCTGAGCCTGTAAATATTTATGGTATGCTTCCATATTGCCGCCAAATTCTTCCAATATTTTTTCCCGGTTTCGGCGGACCTCCGCTACAATGCTGTCATTGCTATTTTCAATGTCATATTCATACGTATTTTCATCCTCTCCAGCAGTGCGTTTTTCTTCCAGCATTTTATTAATATCTACGAATTGAATTCCCTGTGTTTCGAGTCTTTGCCGTTCTTTACACAGATATTCATGGTAATTTTTGAACGTAGCATATTCTTTCGCAATAGCTTCCCGTATTTTATAAACATCCAAAACAATTGGGTCCATCATTTCTTTCATTTTAACTCCTC
>JAISQU010000277.1 GCA_031274005.1 Spirochaetales bacterium | reverse complement strand
TTTGCGCCGCGCTGCAAAAAAAGAAGAGCGTCCGCGGGATGACCGGACAGATACCGCAGGGACGGCGAGCGCCTGCCTTCGGTATCTTCAATAACAAAAAGATCTATACCCTGCCGGTCTAGGTATTCATAAATTTTTTTGCGCCGCGCGGTATATGCGGACATTATTTACCTCCGGAGTTTTTGATGCCTGCCGCCCGTGGGGCGCAAGGGATTGCAGGGGCGCGAAGCGGCCGCGCCAGCGGCGGAACCCCCGGAAAGCCCGGTTTTTGCCGAGCAAAAATGCGCCAAACCTCTTCACTTCACAACAATATTCACAAGTTTGCCCGGCACGACAATAGTCTTTACGATTGTTTTCCCGCCGGTATATTCTTTTACGCGTTCGTTCTCCAGCGCCGTTTTTTTCAAAACATCGTCCGCCACGCCGGCGGAAAATTCCGCTTTGGCGCGCACCTTGCCGTTAACCTGAAACACAACCGTTACTTCCTCGTCCTGCGTCAGGGCCTCATCCCATACGGGGTACGGAAAGCCGGAAATTGAGGGCTTGTTACCCAGCTTCTGCCATAACTCCTCGGCCAGATGCGGCGCGTAGGGCGAGAGAATCAGCACAAAGGGTTCCCACAAGGCGCGATACAGTTTCTCTTCTTTGTACAGCTCGTTGATGAAAATCATCATCTGCGCGATGGCTGTGTTGAACTCCAGATTTTCCGTATCGCAGCCGACTTTCTTCAGGGTTTTGTGCAGAAGCCGTATAAGGTTTTCGCAGGGGACAGAGTCCGAGAGGGGCCGCGCGGAGAGCCGCCAGATTCTGTCCAGAAAGCGGTGTACGCCGACCAGTCCGTTTGTCGACCAGGGTTTTGAGACCTGCAGGGGGCCCATAAACATTTCGTAAACCCGCATGGAATCCGCGCCGAACTCCCGCACAATATCGTCGGGATTCAGGACATTGCCCAGAGACTTTGACATTTTCTGCCCGTCCTCGCCCAGAATCATTCCCTGGTTCACGAGCCGCATAAAAGGCTCGGCGCAGTCTACGACGCCGATTTCGTGCAGCACTTTGTGCCAGAAGCGCGAATATAGAAGATGCAGCACAGCGTGTTCCGCGCCGCCTACATACAGGTCGACGGGCAGCCAGTAATCCAGTTTGCTTTTCGCGGCGAGCTCCCTGTCGTTGCGGGGGTCTGTGAAGCGCATATAGTACCAGCAGGAGCCGGCCCACTGGGGCATGGTGTTTGTTTCGCGTTTTGCCGGTTTACCGCATTTTGGGCAGGCGGTTTCTACCCAGTTTTTAATGGCCGCAAGCGGGGATTCGCCGGTGCCGGTGGGGGCGTAGCTTTCCACATCGGGCAGAGTCAGGGGGAGCTGGTCGTATGGCACGGGGACTATGCCGCAGGAGGGGCAGTGCACAAGGGGTACCGGCTCGCCCCAGTAGCGCTGGCGCGAGAAAACCCAGTCCCGCAGTTTATAGTTGACGGATTTTTTGCCTATGCCTTTTTTTTCAAGAAATTCGATCATCTTTTTTTTGCATTCGGCGGTGGTGAGGCCGTCGAACTCGCCGGAGTTTACGGCGTAACCGTCGAAAATTTCCGCGTGGTCCATTTCGTAGACGCCGCCGTCTTTCGACACAACCTGAATAATTTTCAGGCCGAACTTTTTGGCAAAATCCCAGTCGCGCTCGTCGTGCGAGGGGACGGCCATAATCGCGCCTGTTCCGTATGAGATTAAAATGTAATCGGAAATCCATACGGGAATCCTGGCGCCATTGACGGGATTAACCGCGTACGCGCCGGTGAAAACGCCTGTTTTGTCTTTGGCAAGGTCGGTGCGTTCCAGGTCGCTTTTCATGCGCGCCGATTCCCTGTAAGCGTCCACCGCGGCGCGCTGCGCGGGCGTGGTAATTACATCCACAAGTTTGTGTTCCGGCGCAAGTACCATATAGGTCGCGCCGAAAAGCGTATCGGGCCGCGTGGTATAGACCTCTATGCCGCCGCCGGATTCCAGCGTAAAGGTGACGTTTGCCCCCTCGCTGCGGCCTATCCAGTTGCGCTGCATCTGTTTGATTGACTCGTGCCAGCTTAAAAGGTCAAGATCGGCCAAAAGCTGCTCCGCGTATTTTGTGATGCGCAGCATCCACTGGCGGATGTTTCTGCGCTCAACGGGAGTCCCGCACCTTTCGCACGCGCCGTCCTTTACTTCCTCGTTGGCCAAACCCGTTTTACATGAGGGGCACCAGTTAATGGGCACTTCGTCCTCGTACGCGAGGCCCTTTTCAAAAAGTTTCAGGAAAATCCACTGCGTCCACTTGTAGTATTGCGCCGTATGCGTTGAAATCTCGCGGCTCCAGTCGTAGGAAAAACCCAGCGACTGAATCTGCTCACGAAAACGGTTAATGTTCGCCTCCGTGGTCGCCAGCGGATGTGTTCCTGTTTTTATGGCGTAGTTTTCCGCGGGCAGGCCGAAAGAATCAAAGCCCATGGGATGCAGAACATTGAAGCCCTTCATTCTGAGGTAACGGCAGTAAATATCCGTCGCCGTATAGCCCTCAGGATGCCCCACATGAAGCCCGGCCCCCGAGGGATACGGAAACATGTCCAGCACATATCTGCGCTTTTCCCTGGGGATGGCCGCGTCCTCCGTCGCCTCGAATGTTTTATTGGCCTTCCAGTAGGCCTGCCATTTTTTTTCGATTTCGTTAAAAGGGAATTTTTCGCTCATGCAGGCACTATAGCCGGAAACAGTCTTTTCGTCAAATGCCCGGAAATTGCGGGGGTGCACCAATTTTTTCCGTGCGCCTTTTTTGCGAAGCAAAAAACCGGGCTTTCCGCTTCAATCTTTTGGCTGCGCCAAAAGGATTTCGGCCCTTTGACCTTTGTATACGGCAAGGGTTTTATAGGGCCTCTTGCCCTGTTGCTGCATTCTCCACAACACGCTCGCGCGTGCGGTTGCCGGGGCATGCTGCAA
>JAISQU010000247.1 GCA_031274005.1 Spirochaetales bacterium | reverse complement strand
GTAGGCGGCTCGGGCTACGGTTTTGCTAGGTCAATCGCTTCGCTCATTCCCACGCAAAACCTCCGCCACATTTTGTCGGCCCTGGTCTTTGCTTCGCAAAGCCCTTATTCGGGCTGGCAAAACGTCGTAAACAGCCGAAATGCTGAGTGTGTATAGTCGTGGGCTGGAAGTCCCGCGCCTTTTGGGCCGCCCGCGTTTGACGCCGGCTTATCCCGTAAAGACGGCCTTTACGTCAATCTCACAGCCCGGCAGTACGGAAACGGGAATTGTTTCAATTACGTCCGCCTCGTGGATGACAGAGATGTATTTATCCTGGTTGAGTATATGAGCCTTAATTAAGCGGGTATCGGGGTCGACAATCCAGTATTCCCGTACACCGGCCCTGAGATATTTATTGAATTTGATTCGCAAGCGGGTCCATACCCCGCCCTTCAGGGCGTGTTGAACCCGGTTAAATCTTGTTTATAGGGGGTATGGACCCGCATAAAATCCATACCTAACAGAACGACGATACCTCGCCCTTCAGGGCGAGGAGAGTCATTATACAGTCGTGGCTGACTGTGGAGGGAGAAATAATTTCGATTACCAGGTCAGGCGCGCCGTTACAGCCGCGTTCGTCCAGTTTTGAGGAATCGCACACCACCGCGATATCGGGTTCTACAACGGTATCGTCGGTTTTATCCTCTTTCGGGAAAAGCCGGACGCCAAAGGGGGCGGCAAATACTTCGCAGGGTTTCCCTTTCAGGAAGTTCGCAATTTGGGTTGACAGGCGCATGGAAATTCTCTGATGCATAGTAAGCGGGGGGCTCATCATATAAATTTTTCCGTTAATAATCTCGGCCCGGACGTTTTCGTCCCATTCAAGATAGTCGGCGTAGGTATAAGACTGTTTTTCCTGTGTCAGCGGCATGACGGAACCCATATCGCAAGTATATACGCGGCGGGCGGTTTATTCAAGGTCGCGCATAAAATCGGGTGCGCCCCGTAAAATCTCGGTTTCGCTGAGATTTCACTCAATAAAATACGATTTTAAGACATTTGGGTGATACACGCGGGCTTAGAACTCCGCGCTGCCGGCTGTACGGGGATAGGGGATGACATCGCGAATATTCGCCATGCCTGTTACATACTGCACAATGCGGTCAAAGCCAAGGCCGAAGCCGGAGTGGGGAACAGTCCCGTAACGGCGCAGGTCGAGGTACCACCAGTAATCTTCTTTTTTAAGGCCCATATCTGTAAGGCGTTTTTCCAGGATGTCCAGCCGGTCTTCCCGCTGGCTGCCGCCGATAATTTCACCCAACCGGGGAACAAGCACGTCCATGGCGCGCACGGTTTTTTCATCGGCGTTCAGCTTCATGTAAAAAGCCTTAATCTGCCTTGGGTAGCCGGTTACGATTACCGGGCCTCCGTAAACATTTTCGGTAAGATACTTCTCGTGTTCGGACTGCAAATCAATTCCCCAGGACACGGGAAACTCAAAAGCCGTAGGCGCTTTTTGAAGGACTTCAACCGCCTCGGTATACGTAATACGGCGGAAGGGTGTTTCGATAACGCGTTTTAAATTGTCGATAATCCCGGGCTGTATGCGCAGGTTGAAAAAATCCATGTCTTCGCCGCAGCGCCTGAGTATGTACGACAGAATGTATTTCAGGAATTCTTCCGCCGTGTCCATATTCGCGTCTATGTCGCAGAAGGCCATTTCCGGCTCCACCATCCAGAACTCGGAAAGATGCCGCGTTGTGTTGGAGTTTTCCGCGCGAAAGGTGGGACCGAAGGTATAGATTTTTCCCAGAGCCGCCGCGTAAGTTTCGCCTTCAAGCTGGCCCGAAACCGTCAGGCGCGCCTGTTTGCCGAAGAAATCTTTTTCATAATCAATTTTTCCGTCTTTGCGGGGAATGTTTTCCAGGGGCAGGGTCGTAACCTGAAACATCTCGCCCGCGCCCTCGGCGTCGCTGGCGGTGATGATGGGAGTATGAATGTAAAGGAACCCGTTTTCCTGAAAGAAGCGGTGTATGGCAAAGGCCAGAGCGCTGCGGACGCGGGCCACCGCTCCGAAGGTATTTGTCCGCGGGCGCAGATGGGCGATTTCCCGCAAAAACTCAAAGGAGTGGCGTTTTTTTTGCAGGGGGTAGGAATCGGCCGGAGATTCCCCTAAAACCGTCAGACTGTGCGCCTGAAGCTCCGAGTTTTGGCCCGATCCGGGGGAGGCGGCAAGTTCTCCTTCCGCGCGCACAGAAGCGCCTGTGGCTATTTTAGTCAGTTCCGGCGCAAGATGAGGGGTTTTATCCTTGTCGACGACGATCTGGAAATTTTTCAGACAGCTTCCGTCGTTTAGCTCAAAGAAACAGACATTTTTTGTATCCCGCTTTGTGCGGACCCAGCCCTCAACGGCAAGGATTTGTTTTTTTGGTTCAAGAGTAAAAATTTCCCTGATACGCATTCCGCCCCCTGTGTATTGCGTTTGCCCCGCGCCGCCGCCGGTTGACGGTTTTGCTTATCGGCATATTGAGTGTAAACAAGGTCCTATTCCGGCGCCGCGGTTTTCTTTTTTCCCATGCCCGAGGCCTGTTTGAGAAGGCCGCCGGAGACAACCCTGAGCAGGCCCTGCTCAACGGTAAGATCGGTCAGCGTAACATCTTTTTGAGGAACAATAACCAGAAAGCCGCTGGCCGCGTTCGGCGTACCGGGAATAAACACCCTGTACTGCTCTTCTTCCGCGCGGGGCGAGCCGGAAGTGAGTTTTTCCGAGGCGTCGCCTGTAATAAAACCAATAGCCTTGCTGCCCCTGGAGGGAAAATC
This sequence comes from Spirochaetales bacterium, assembly GCA_031274005.1. GTDB lineage: Bacteria > Spirochaetota > Spirochaetia > DTKZ01 > DTKZ01 > JAISAF01. The sequence goes on along the minus strand of JAISQU010000247.1, from coordinate 12,804 downwards.
CACCATAACGACCCGCGAGAATGTTTTGGGCGAATCGGAAAACGCCGCGTTCATGAGCTGCCGGAAAGCATGGAACAGGGCGCCTGCGAAAGGAATATAACTGATAAGGGAATACACATGCCCCCGGAGCATTTTTCCTATGTAAGTTGTTGCGATAAGTCCCACAAGCCATGTCCCGAAAATCAGAACAAAAAAAGTCACAACAGGAGTAATCTTGTCGATATACGGCAGATGCCCGAAACGCGCGGGAATGAGGGCTATGCTGAATTTCATCAGCCCGTAAATATAGCGGAAAACCTCCGCGGTTATATAGACCGCAACGACGGGAGGAAACAAAAGAAGTATGCCGGTAACAAAGCGGGTTTTGAGCCACGTAAGGGGATGCGGCCCGCCCACGGGCGAATCCGGCTTTTTGGTTTTTTCCTGTTTTTCGCCTTCGCCTAACTCATCCAGAATGCCCCCGGACAGAACAAGGCGCAGGGCCTCCTCAACCGTCAGGGCACCTTCTGTAACTTTACTCCGGGGAAAAACCATCAAAAATCCCGTTGTGGGGAAGGGCACGGTAGGAATATATACCTTAACGTATTCCTCCTTCTGTTTCAGGGCAAACTCCTCTTCCGCCGTACCTGTCATAAATCCTATGGCCTGTTTTCCTTCGTGGGGAAAGGGAACAAGAACAGGATGCGCCAGAAGTTTCTCGGATTTCATAAAAAGAATATCGAAGATTTGCTTACCCACGTCATAGAAGAAGTTAACAAAAGGGATAATACGGAAGAGGCTGTCCAATTTTTTACGTAGAAACCGGCCGGGAAGAGTTTCCGCGATAATCCCCGCGGTGAAGATACCCAGAATCATAAGGACGACGATTCCCGCTTCCAGGGCGTTTTTGATCCAGGGGTATTCCCTGTAAAGCGAGGAGGGAATAAATGGCGCTCCGTATGCTATAAAACGGTAGAGTATTTTGAAGAATTTGTAGAAGACCCAGCATGTCAGGACGGCCGGTACGCAAAAAACCAGCCCTTCGTAAAATGTTGTCTTAAAACGTTTCATAAATTATAGTATATCCTCAGAAATAAGCGGCGTTTAGAAAGAAGCGGCGGGTTTTCCCCGCCGCTTCTTTTGGAATTACACCTTCCTCATACTAACCCGCGCCCGGAAAAAGTTCCGGCATTAAAAGTTTGGGAACCCATAAGGTTACATCGGGAACAAAAATCATCAAAATCAAAACGAAAAGCATAACGCCGAGGAACGCGCAGACTTCCCTCATGGGTTCTATGCAGTTGATTTTGGCTATCTTGCTGGTTATAAGCAGGCACAGGCCGTAGGGCGGGGTAATAAGCCCGTAGGAGATAGCCACGCACCCGACAACGGCAAAATGCAGGGGGTTAACGCCCACCGCGTCCGCCAGCGGCCTCAAAAGAGGCGCGAAGATGATAATGGCGGGAGTCCCGTCTATGAACATTCCGACGATGAGGAAGATTATGACAATGATGATAAGCATCACGTGGGGCGATGTTGTCCATGTGCTGACCGCCCCGACAAGGAAGCTGGGGATTTTATAGAACGACATGACCCATGCGTAGATGGCCGCCGTTCCCACGGCAAAAAGCACAACCGACGAAAGCCGCACGGTATCAAGAAGCAGTTTAAGGAAACTCTTTATTGTTACGGTTTTGAAAATAAGCATACTTATTGCCATGGAGTACACTACCGCAATCAGGGAAGCCTCTGTGGGGGTAACAAAACCGCCGACTATGCCTCCGATAATAATGAGGGGCGACATAAGGGCAAGAATACTGCTTTTCAGGCTGCGCCATACTTCCATGATGGAAAAACGGGCCTCGCGCGGATACTTGTATTTAATCGCGTATACCAAAACAACCGCCATTTGAAGAATACCAATAAGAATGCCGGGAATAATGCCCGCAAGGAAAAGCCCGCCGACAGACACATTAAGCGTCCCGCCCCAGACAACCATAAGGATGCTTGGGGGAATGATAACGCCCATAACAGCGGAACAGGCCGTAACCGCGACGCTAAAGTTTACGCCATAACCTTCCTTAATCATTGCCGGAATAATAACAGAGCCTATCCCCGCGGCGTCCGCATTGGAAGAACCGGAGATGCCGGCAAAAATCATGCTGACAAAGACGTTGACATGGCCAAGCCCGCCGGGAAGAAAACCGACGATGGAGCGCGAAAAACGCATTAACTGATCGGTTATGCCCGCTTCGTTCATAATGTTGGCCGCGAGTATAAAAAATGGTATTGACAGCAGAATAAACGAACCGAATTGAATCATCATCCGCTGTAAAAGCATAACAGGCCCTACCGCGGGGGTCATAATTAAAACGGGAATGACCGCGAAAGCAAGGGCAAAACTTACCGGAACCCTGAGAAGGATCATGGCAAGCAGAAGAAAAAACATTATAAAGAATACCGTTCCAGCACCCATATCAGTCAGCCCCCTCCCTTGCCAGCGCCGATTTTGAAATCTTTTATAAAGCTTTCAATCAGGAAAAGAAACCAGGAAACACCGGCGAAAGGAACCGAAACATAGAGCCAGCCCAGGTTTACTCCGGTAATATCAGAAGCCTGGATCATCCCCCAGTCCCTGAAATAAAAATATCCGTAATAGGTAAAAACGGCGGTGATGACAAAGCCTACAATGTAATACAAAACAAGAAGAAAATAATTTAAAAACGAAGCCTCGCCGTCTTTCTTTTTGCTAAGGAAAATAGAAAAAATATCTACCGTAAAATGTTCCTTTTCCCGCAGGGCGACAATGGAACCAATAAAAATCATCCAGATAAGTGAAAAATTTGTTACCTCCAGGGGCCAAAGCCACAGGGGAACAAAAAACACATATCTGCCCGCAACCTGCAAGGCCACGGCAATTAAAAGGGATAAACCCAAAGCGAGCAAAACCCAGTTAAGGAATTTTGCGTACGCGTTACAAATTTTATGAATCATATTCCCACCCGGACACTATAAGAATAAAAGCAGGCCGCTGGGGCCCGCTTTCCGTTTGTATAGAAACTTTTTAATTGATGTTCTGTATAGACGCAAGAATCGCTTCCGCGCCGATTTCCTTTGCATAGGCTTCTACGGCCGGCAGTGCCCTGGCGCGCATTTCAGTGTTATCAAAGGGGATAACCTTGACGCCGAAATCCTTTACCAGTTTGTCGATAATGCCCTGAGCTTCGGCGATTTCATTCGTCCTGTGATATTCCGCGGCTTCGGCGCCGGATTTCAGAATGGCGTCCTGAACATCCTTGGGGAAGCTCTGAAAGCGTTTCTCACTGAAACCGAGAATGCGGGTAATAATCTGATGACTGGTCAAAATATAGTAGGGCGCTACTTCGTAGAACTTCATGCCCTCAAGACCGGCGGGTTCGTTCTCAAGAGCGTCAAGAACGCCGGTTTTGATGGCGTTGTACACTTCCATATAATCCAGCGGAGTTGCCTGAAGGCCGCACGCGCTGAAGGCCTGCTGATGCAGGGGGGAACCCTGTACGCGCATCCTGATCTTGGGGAAGTCCGCTATGGTATTGGCGGGAACCTTGCTGATGATGTGCCGCGTGCTTCCGCCGCCGTAGCCGACGAAGCGCAGGCCCTTTGTAATCATATTCTCCTCGATGGATTTCAAAGCGCCTTGTTCAAGACATTTCTTCCAGTGATCAACGCTTTTGAAAAGGAAGGGCGCGTCAATAATGGGCGCGGTTTTGTCCCAGGTGGCGATCCACGCGGGGGAAATGACATAAAAGTCAACGGCGGTTCCCTGAATCATGAACTCGCAGGCGTCCTTTTCTGTCCCCAGCGTACCGGAGTGGTGCAGGCTGATACTGACGGGAACGGAACCTTTGTAATTTTTTTCCATCTGTTCCTTGAACTTTTCTACGGTACGCCAATAGATATGGCCTTCGGGAAGCATGGTGCCGCCTACAAGCTCAATCTTTGACGGCGCCGCTCCGCCTGATTCCCCGCCGCCCCCGGCAAAGACCGGGGTGACCAGAAGTAAGGCAAGGCCCGCGAGAAGCGCGATTTGAACAATTCGTTTCATAGTAATCCTCCATTTCGTGATTAATACTTATGACTGTATCATCGGAAAACCCGCTTGTCAAATACATTCGGCTTTATACCAGGAAATTTCAAATTGTGTTAAAATAGCAGTATGGGGAATTTCTCCTCCCGCGCCAGGACTTTTATTCAAAGCGCGCTTATATCCCTGCAGCTCTTTGGCCGCAACGGCCTTGCCAACCACGCCGCGGCCGGCGCGTACGGTTTTCTGCTTTCCGCGATTCCGGCCCTGCTTCTTGTCGCCTTTATCCTGCTGACGGCGCTTCGCTCCTCTGTCCACGCAGTAACGCAGCTCATCATGAATATCGCTTTCTTTCGGGATAATTTTGAGGGCGCGCGGCTTATTGAAACATTCCTGGCCGCGGCCCGGCCCGGCATATCGGGCGTTATTTCCGTATTGAGTATTTTCTGGGCCGCGCGGATATTCGCCCAGTCCATTCAGCGGGGGCTGAAAATCATTTTCCCCGGCATGAAAGCGGGGAACCTTTTTTTGGATAACCTGATGATTTTCGCCGTCGAGGCGCTCGTTATTCTTGCCGCCATTGCGCTTGTACTTTCTTCGCGTCTGGCGCGTATGCTCTACGGAGTTTTCGGTTCCCTTTTGGGAAACTTTCCCGCTTTTACGCAAGCGTCGGACTTTCTGCTGAATCTTCTCTCCCTGGCCGGACTGGGACTTTTGAGTTACTTTACCTACAGGATTATTCCCGCCCGGCCTCCCCGCCGCTCTTCCGCGCTGAAGGGGGCGCTTGCGGGCATTGTCCTGTTTAAGATAACGTCTTTGCTCCTGCATTTATTTGTCAACGAAATTCGTTACAATTTTCTGTACGGAACTTTGGGGAACCTCCTTATCCTTCTGGCTGATGTGTATTTCTTTTTCTATTTCTATTTTTTCGGCGCGCAGATTGCCTTTGTTATCGATTCGTTTGACGCCCTTCTTTTTTCCCGTTTCCGGCAGATACACAAACAGGCGCCGACGATTTCAAATTTTATCGACAGGAAATTTTTCGCTTCCGCCTCCGGCCGTTTGCGGCGGTATGTCCGCACCTTTACAAAAGGCGAAACAATTTTCAGCCGGGGAGAGAATTCCCTGGAGGCGTATTATATACTTTCCGGAGAGGCGGGCCTTTATGTGCGCGACGATGCGGAAGACGACGCGGTTACTGTTCTGCGTTCCGGGGCTTTCTTTGGGGAAACGGCCTGTCTTTTTTCAGAAGCAAGAACCTCTACGGTCAGGGCGCTCACGGATACGACCGCGATTGTTCTTTCCCCTGCCCTGTTCGCGGAAGTCCTTGCCTCTGATACCGCCATGGACAGGGCCGTTATCGAAAACCTGTCCAGAAAGCTCAAGCATGTCAATGAAGAATTCCGGCGGCAGGGAGAATAGCGCGTCTTTTAATGGAGTTGTTCAGAAACTAAAGTTTCCGAACAACTCTGATGTTACTTCCCCCAAAAAGCCTTTACCTTTTTCCCCAAAGCGTCCGCGGCGACCATAGCGTCGTAGAGGTCCGCGCCCGATACCTTGAAGTTGTGATTGTGAACAAAAGAGCCTTCGCCGACGGCTCCGTTTGCCCATTCACGCAGGCGCGCTTCGGAAACCTTGTCCAGATTCAGGTCGGCGAAGCATACCGGAAGCCCGGCCTTTGCCAGAAAGAGGGCCGTGTCCTCCACAAGCGCGGTGGCAAGCGAGTCGTCAAGGCAGAGCTGCGTCATAAGTCCAAAAGATACTTTTTCGCCGTGCATGTAGTGGTGAGTTTCGGCCAGCGCGGGAAGACCGTTGCCCAGGGTGTGGGCCGTAGCAAGTCCGCCGGATTCCCAGCCTACGCCGGAAAGAAGCACACAGGCCTCCACAACTTTTTCCAGCGCGGGAGTTACGGCCTGAACCTTTACCGCTTCTATGGCGGCAAGGCCGTATTCCTTCAGGGTTTCGTAGCAGAGTTTCGCCATGGCCATGGCCGTCATGGTGGGAATTCCTCCCGCGCAGGTAAGGGCGCGCGAGGCGTAGGAGGCTTCGGCCTCGAACCATGTCGCCATCGCGTCTCCTATGCCGGCAACCAGATAACGCACGGGCGCCTGCGCGATGATTTGCGTGTCAACGATAATGTAGTCGGGGTTCGCGGGCCACAGGTCAAAGCCAACGCAGACGCCCTCATTATTATACCATACCGTGCAGGCGCTGGTGGGCGAGTCGTTGGAGGCGATAGTCGGCACGATGATATGAGGCAGATTCGCGTAAATAGCCGCCGCCTTTGCCGTATCCAGAGCCTTGCCCCCGCCCAGGCCGATAACGCAGGAATGGCCCTTCGCTATGCCGGCGAGGCGGCCGGCCTCTTCTTTGGTGCTTTCCCCGTTGAAATGCACATCCGTGTATTCGACTCCGGCTGTTTTCATTGACGCGAATACGCTCTCTCCCAGGGCGGCCTTCGTCTTTGCGCCCCACATGATGAGAGCCTTTTTGCCGAGCATGGCGGCGTAGGCCCCCAGTTCTGAAATGACCCCGCGTCCCATAATAAACTTGCGCGGCAGCAGAATCGCTTTTTTCATGGCAGTAACCTCCTTATTTTCTTTATGTTTCAGGCCGCAGCTGAGCCAGACGGCTGAAAACATTTTTTTCTTTCAGGCCGAAGTACGCGTCCCTGTAAACGGCGAAGGTTTTATTGTAGACCTCCACATTCGCGGGAACAGGGCTGTACACCTCTCCAAAACGGATCATCGAACCCGCCATATCATCAAGGTTTTTAAACAAACCCGTCCCCATGGCGGCAAGCCCCGCGGCGCCCACAAGCGAGGCGTCCGGAACATTGAGGGTACGGATTTTGCGGTTCATGATGTCGGCCGTCATCTGGCGCCACTCCCGCGACTTTGAGGCGCCTCCGGTGATGGTAATGACATCTTCCATTTTGACCCCCGCGGCGAGGACGGATTCAAGAATGTGCCGCGATTCAAGGGTAACGCCTTCCATTACGGCCCTCACCATATCGGCCTTGGTATGGGTGCTGCGCAGCCCCAGAAACATACCCGTGGCGTTGGTGTCCCAGGTAGGATAGCCCGAACCAAAAAGGGCGGAATAAAAAATCACCCCGTTACTCCCCGGAGGTGATTTCTGAATATATTTTTCGCCCATAACAACGTAGGGGTCTATTCCCTTTTTGCCCGCCTCTTGCGCGTCTTCGGCGCAGAGGGTGTCGCGCAGCCAGCGGTAACAGGTCGCGCCGGAAACCTGGGGGCCTTCGACCTCGAACACCCCGAGGATGGGGGAGGAGGGAATCATCATTCCCGTAAGGGCCGTGAAATCCGGCTTCGCGAGGCCTATGGCCAGAAGCCCGAAGGTTCCTATGGTAAGGGACACAGCCCCATCGCGTATAACCCCCGCGCCCATGGCCGCGAGCTGCTGGTCGCCCGAACCGGCCACGATTTTTGTGCCCGCCGCGAGGCCCGTCTTCGCGGCCACATCGGCCTTGATGGTTCCCACCACCTCGCCGGGCCTGCACAGGGGCGGAAACTTCGCGGGGTCAAAGCCGAGCTTATCCGCCATCTCCTTTGACCAGTCCAGAGTCTGTACGTCCATAAGACCCGTTACCGTGCCGTCGGAAATCTCCACCGCGAATTTATCGGAGCCGAAACCGTGCATGATATAACTGGCCACAGTGGAAAAATATTTTGTTTTTGCGTAGGTTTGGGGCTCATTCTTTTTTATCCAGTAGTATTTCGCCGCCGCGAAAATATTGTAGCCGGGCATTCCGGTAACCTCGTTGCGCCTCTGCGGCGAAATTTTCGCGTTCATTTCTTCCATAATGCTTTCGGCGCGGGAGTCGAGCCAGATATACATTTTGTCGTCTATAACCTTGAGGTCTTTGTCCATAAGGCAGAAGCTGGAGCGATTCACCGAAAAACCTATGGCGAGAATTTCCTCTTTGGGGACTTTCGCGTCGTCCACCGCGTCCTTTACCGCCTCAAAGGTAATGCCCAGCAAGAACTCCGCTCCCACCTCCACCCGGTTCGGCCCGGGTTCGTTCAGCTTGTATTCCCTGTAGCCCTTCCCGATAATGTTTCCCGCAAGGTCGAACACCATAGCCTTTGATCCTGTGGTGCCGACGTCTATACCCATAACATACTGAGCCATGTTTGCCTCCTTAATGTTTATGGCCGGTAGGCAGGCACAAGACCAATTTCGCGCATCTGGTCCAGGGCCTCGATAATTTCAACGGCGGCGCGCGTGCCGATAAGGTCCGCTCCTGCCAGAAGAAAAGCGTAGGCGTTCTGGGGCCGGGGGAATTTGACTCCCGCGACCTTGAGCCTCACGGGAGTTCCCTCAAGGGTTTTTTTCATGATAAGGAACTGGTCCATCGTCGGCCCCTCAAACTGGCCCGTGGCCGTCTTTGCGTAATCACAACCCGCTTCGGCAATCAGTTTGCAGCCGGCGGCGATATCCTCGCCTGAAAGAAAATACACATCAAGTATAACCTTGGTGAGGGCGCCCCCCGCGGCTTTTTTGAAATCCCGCAGCTCTTCTTTTATAACGCCGTAGCGTTTGTCTTTCAAAGCCCCCGCGTTGATAACCAGGTCAACCGCCCGGCAGCCGGCCTGTACGGCAATCTCCGTTTCCAGAGCCTTGACCCTGGACGGCGCCGCGCCGAAGGGAAAAGCTATGCCTGTTGCGGGCAGCACATCCGTACCCGCCAGTTCCTCCACGACTACCGGCGTCCAGAAAGGACTCGCGGAATAAAAAGCGGCGCAGTTGTACTTTACCGCCTCCCGGCACCCCGCACGTATATCAGCCTCCACCGTGTTTTTGGGCAGCACGCTATGATCAAAGCACTTGCCCAGCGCCCATTTATCGAGCTTCGCGAGATTTACCATGCCGTCAAACCTCCTTTAAGACTTTTTCAGTATAACACGGGTTTGCGGATATGCAATAAGATTTTTCAATTGAACCGGTTTTAAAATACCGCTGAGCAAAACGGCCAGGCGTATACGAAAGCCTATGCCGTTAATTCTCTCTGTTCCGGGTCTACGGAACAGAGGCAGGTTTACGGGGCTGTGTTCTTCTTTATCTGTGTCTTTAGTCCAACGAAGTACTATCAGTATTTCAGCAGCGTATTTTTCACATCGGTAATAAGCATGTGTCCGGGGGCATGGGTGATGGCGAACGAAGGCTTGGCGCTCATAACAACGGATTGGGGCGTTACTCCGCAGGCCCAGAACACGGGGACTTCGTCCGGCTTTATGGTAACGCTGTCGCCGAACTCGGGTTTGTGAATGTCTTTGATGCCGATAACCTCGGGGTCGCCGATGTGGACGGGGCAGCCGTGTACGCGGGGCATGGAGGCCGTAACGTTTACCGCGCGTATTACCTGATCGTGGGGCATGGGCCGCATGCTTACAACCATCCTGCCGTGAAAAACGCCCGCGGGCACGCACTCTATCGAGGTAATATACATGGGAACATTGCGGTCTTCCTCAATATGCCGCACCGGAACATCGGAAGCCAGAAGCTCCGATTCAAACGAAAAACTACAGCCAATCAAAAAGCTGACAAGGTCGTCCCGCCAGTATTGGGCGACATCGGTATATTCGCCCTCAAGAACGCCGTTTTTGTAAATGCGGTATTTGGGAATATCCTTCGCGATATCCGCTTCCGGCGCGATGAATTTTAGCAGTCTGCTTCCCTTGTCGCTGACTTCCAGAACAGGGCAGGATTTCGGATTCCTCTGCGTAAAAAGGAGAAAATCATAGGCGTACTCTGCGGGAAGCACCGCGAGGTTTGCCTGCGCGTAACCCGCGCACATCCCCGAAGTCTGCTTTGTGTATTTTCCTTCGCGGATAATGGCCCGCGCCTCTTTTGGGGACATCGAAACATAATCAACAGCCATAGGTAACCTCCTTACTACATGCCTTTTAGAAGGGAAAGGCAAAGTTTCCAATCTGCGGATAGTTTACAGGGAAAAGCGTGTTTATACAAGTGAACGGTAAGAAGTTGAAGAAGGAGATGGGCGCATCCCCGCCGCCGCTTCTCGGCGGCGGGGCCGGGCTATCCGCTCCAATTCCTCGGTCCGCCCAATGGCGGCCCTGCGGGATTTCCGCTCCTATCCCTTGCGCGGCCCGGGGGCTTCCGACGATTTTGCGCGAAAAAAATGTTGCGCCCCTAAAGAGATTTTTTTCTTGACAAATATAAATTTCTCCTTTACTCTTACCTGTAAACTTGTCAAACAAGTTTACAGGAGGAATATGCAGCCTGTTAAAAAGCAAAAGCTGTCATCACTGGCGGTAAACGCCATTATCAGCCTTATAGAAGAACAAAAGCTTGGAGTGGGGGATCGTCTTCCCTCGGAACCCAAACTGGCAATTCTTCTGGAAATAAGCCGCCCTTCTGTTCGGGAAGCTATACGTATCATGGAAATGGCCGGCAGGCTAAGGGTGGAGCAGGGGAAAGGTATTTTTGTGCAGGATCCTTCCGGAGCGGCCCTGTTTAGTCCTTTTAAAAAATGGCTGACGAACCATAAGGAACTTTTGAAAGAACATTTTGAGGTTCGCCTGCTTATAGAACCCCACGCGGCGGCAAGGGCCGCGGAACGGAGGAGCGAAAATGACAGGCTGCGGTTCAAACCTGTCCTCAAGGAGTTTCGGTACGCCGTTAAAAATAAAGATATTGAGGCCCAGATACAGGCTGATGAGGAGTTCCACCGCATGATTGCCCATGTTTCCGGCAACAGAACCATCTATGAGTTAATGAAAACCTTTACGGCGGAGCTGCATGAAGGCTGGATTTCCACCCTCCATACCCCCGGACGTTCCGAGGCAAGTATCACCGAACACTGCGCCGTTTTTGACGCCATTGAAGCGGGAGACCCCGAGGCGGCGGCTCAGGCTATGACCAATCATCTTGCACGGGCAATCAAAGATTTGGGCCTTAAGCTGGGAGAAAAAAAATTATGCTCAGAGTAGTAACTTTAATCGAAAACACGGCAGGCGACCGGCAAGACCTTGTTCACGAGCATGGCTTGTCGTTTTATGTGGAACGCGACGGGCAGGCTGTAATTTTTGACACGGGAGCCGGAGCCGGGTTTCTTTATAACGCAGATAAACTGCGCATAGACACAAAATCAGTCCGGGCGCTTGTTGTAAGCCACGCCCACTATGACCACGCGGGCGGTGTTCGTCCCTTTTATGAAAGAAACGGTTCCGGAATTCCCCTTATCACAGGAGAAAATTTCTTTGATCCCAAGTATAAGCGGCACAGGTGGGGGCACAACTATATAGGCGTGGATTTTGATTCGCGGTGGCTGCAAACGATGGGCGTTGATCACCGGGGCCTTTGGGCCGGAAATTCCCGCACCGTAACGCGGGAAATTATTCCCGGCGTATGGGCGGTAAACGGTTTCCCAGGAATTTTTCCTGAAGAAAAAAACAATCCCGCCTTTGTCGTGGAGCGTAACGGAAAAATTGAAACCGACGATTTTCGCGACGAGATATGCCTCGTAGCTGAAACCGGCGATTGCCTGGCGGTACTGGTCGCGTGCAGCCATCCGGGTATCATGAATATGCTTGAGGCCATAAAAGCGAGCTTCAAAAAAAGAATAAACGCGCTCATTGGCGGAATACATTTAATAGACGCTAAGGCCTCAAGGGTCAAAAAATTTATTACCTATGCCGCGTCCCTGAACTGCAAGTGTTTTGGCATCGCGCACTGTTCGGGAAAAGCCGTGCAAAGCCGGATGAAAACGGATGCGAAGCGTTTTTATCACAATGTTACCGGCAGCTCTCTGTATTTGTAACCCGACTCCGCGGCGCGGAGTTTAAATAAACGAGGAGGAGAATATGGATCAAGGTGTCATGCTTTTCGGAATTATTATTGTCGGCGTTGTTGGTATGATAATTCTCATTTCAAAATTCAAGTGGCATCCGTTTATCGCCATGCTGGTATCGGCATATTTTATCGGCATGGCATCAGGCCTGGGAGTGGATAAGACAATCAATATTATCAAAAGCGGATTTGGAGGAATTCTTGGTAACATTGGTATTGTCATCGCTTCGGGTACCATCATCGGAATCATTCTGGAAAAAACCGGAGCCGCTCTTACCATGGCCAATTTTATTCTGGGCATAGTCGGAAAAAAGCGCGCGCCCCTCACGATGAGCCTTACCGGGTACATCACAAGTATTCCCGTTTTCTGCGATTCCGGTTTTGTTATCCTCTCGCCCATCAACAGGGCCCTGGCTGAGAAATCCGGCGTTTCTCTCGCCGTCATGGCGACCGCGCTTTCTTCCGGTTTGTACGCTACGCACTGCCTTGTTCCGCCGACACCCGGGCCTATCGTCATCGCCGAAACCCTCAAAGCGGACCTGGGCCTTACTATCATAGTGGGGCTTCTGGTCTCCATTCCCATCATGCTGGCGGGATATTTTTACGCTACAAAAGTGGCGGTCAAGTATAAAATTGAAGCAAACGCGAAAACCGATCTTGACACGCTTTTGAAGCAATACGGCAAACTTCCGTCGGTAGCGGCCTCTTTTGCCCCCATCCTTATTCCCATCATTCTTATTGCCCTCAAATCCGTCGCCGATTTTCCCGCGCGGCCCTTCGGCGATGGAGTTGTGCGTGCCTCCTTTGATTCGCAAGCGGGTCCATACCCCGCCCTTCAGGGCGTGTTGAACCCGGTTAAATCTTGTTTATAGGGGGTATGGACCCGCATAAAATCCATACCTCACAGAACGACGATACCTCGC
>JAISQU010000233.1 GCA_031274005.1 Spirochaetales bacterium | reverse complement strand
GGGCATCGGCGTTTACTTTTTTCGAGTCATCTATAGCGCATTTCTTGCGGCTTAGCCGCAAGAAACCGGGCTTTTCGGGGGTTCCGCCGCTGGCGCGGCCGCTTCGCGCCCCTTCAATCCCTTGCGCCCCACGGTCTTTTGCACTTCGAGCAATTTAATTCCATAAAGCGAAGGTAAACGCCGATGCCCTGCAAGACGGCGCGGTGGAGAAGGGGGCGCGCTCGCCCTCTTGCGGATTTCCGCGTTTTGTGATAGAAAGAGATGGTTTTTTTGCGGTTTGCACTGAAGGGGGGTGGCAGCATAGTCCAGGGGATGAGTGAACCTTTCTACGCGCGCGGTTTGCATTTTACCTGCCGGCGGTGTTCCCGATGCTGCCGTTTCGAGCCGGGATTTGTTTTTCTTTCGGAAGAGGACCTGGATGTATTTACAGGGGGGCTTGGACTGAAAAAGACTGTGTTTATCGAACGTTACTGCCGCGAGGTTCCCATAAACGGCAATCTCCGCCTGAGCCTGAAAGAAAAACCGAATCTGGATTGTATTTTCTGGGAAGAGGGCGGCTGCCGCGCGTATTTATACAGGCCGCTTCAATGCAGGAGTTATCCCTTCTGGCATTCAAACCTGGTTTCCCCGCAGCGCTGGGACGCCTTGAAATCTTCCTGCCCGGGGGTGGGGAAGGGGCGGCTGCACAGCAGGGAAGAGATTGAGCTTTTTCTCAGAAAACGGGATGAGGAGCCTCTCATAAACCGCCGATGAGATAAAAGGAGCTTCGCATGAGAGTAAAATTCTGGGGAGTCAGGGGGTCTATTCCGACGCCTATAACCCCCGACGCTATACGCAGCAAGATCACTACCGTTGTGCAGCGGATTCGCGCTTCGGATCTGGTTTCGCCGTCGGCGCGGGAGTTCTTTCTGTCGCAGCTTCCCCCCTGGCTCTTTGACTACGCGGGGGGTAATACGGCCTGCGTGGAGGTGAGCCTGAACCCTGATTCGGCCATTATTCTTGACGCCGGTTCGGGCCTTCGGGAGTTTGGCCTTACTGTGTCTTCGCGGATTCCCGTACCGAAAAATATCCACCTGTTTTTTTCACATTTCCATTGGGATCACCTTCAGGGTCTGCCGTTTTTTTCGCCCATTGTGCGGCCCGACATCAGGGTCAGCTTCTACAGTCCCGAAGCGGATATGCGGCGGCATCTTGGGGAGCAGATGCGCTTCCCCTTTTTCCCTGTAACTTTGGAGAATATGGACGGCGGGCGCAGCAGCTTTGTTACGCTGGAGAACATGCCCCTCAAAATTGACGGGAGCGAAATTTCCTGGAGAAAAATGAATCATCCCGGCGGATGTTATTCCTATAAAATATCCGACGGAAAACACACCGTCATCTACGCGACGGATTCAGAGCTGACGGAAAGCGATTTTGACAAGAACGCGGAGAATATCGCATATTTTCACAATGCCGATCTTATCATTCTGGATTCGCAGTATACCCTGGGCGAGGCGGTGGAAAAGTTCAACTGGGGGCATTCTTCTTTTAGCCTCGCGGTGGACTTCGCCTCCGAATGGAATATAAAAAACCTCTGTCTGTTCCATCACGAACCTTTGTACAACGATAAAAAACTTCATAACAATCTTCAGTCCGCCCAGTGGTACTACAGCCATTTGGGAAAAAGCGGGATGAATATTTTCCTTGCCGAAGAAGGAAAGGAAGTAGAATTTTAGGTATGATACTCGAAACGCACGAGTGTATCGCATTATATATTTTCCTGAAAAAACGGGAGGAGAAATTGTCACAGGAACTGGGGAGAATCATGGAGCGCTGTGAACGCTGCGCCTATGATAATCTGTCTGCTTTGGAGCTTGAAAGGCTTCTTGAAATTCCGCAAAACGGGGGAGGCCCCGAATAATAATGAAAAAATGTTTTTTCGCGTTTTTTTCGCTTTTTTGCGCCGCCGGTCTTTTCGCGGATTATAATCCGCCGGACGGCGGCGAAGAACTCTATGACCTGGTGTCCCCCCTGGCTCTGGCCGGCGGCCCCAGCCTTGTGTCTACGGAATCCCCCCTGGCCGGCGCGATTAATCCGGCGGCCTCCGCCCTCGCTCAGCGGATAAGCCTTGACCTGAACTACATAGGTCTGGCCGATTTTAACGACGACGGCTGGGAAGGCCACGTTGTGAATCTTGGCGCCGGTTTCCCCACGCGCTACGGCGTCCTGGCGGGTTCTGTACAGTATCTTTCTTCTGTCATCGACCAGATGTACCTGGGGCAGATGGGAACCCTGCGGGCGTCTTTCGCGAAAGATCTTTATTCCGATCTTCTTGTGGGCGCGGGGCTGCACTTTACGGGCGGCAGCGCGGGCCGCGCCGGGTCATCGGATTTTGGCCTTGCGGCGGATTTCGGGTTTATTCATTTTCCCGGAGACTTTTTCGGACTGGAAAATTTCCGCTGGGGCGCGACGCTGCGCAACGCGGGCAAGTGGTATGCCCCTGTGGAGGAGCGCTCGGCCTTTCCTTCGCCTTTTACCCCCGCCCTGGGAGCGGGGTTTACCGCCGCCCACACCAGCGATCTTGTGCTGGACCTGACGGCGGATATTTGCTTTCCCGCGGTTCAGAACTTCCGCGCGGGTTTTGGCGCGGGTCTTACCTATAAGGAATGGATTTCGCTCAACGCCTCTACGCGTTTTGATCTGCGCCAGACTATTGATGATGATCTCGCGCGGCGCAGCCCGATTCCCGCTTTCGCGATTTCCGTGATATTTAAAACCGATCTGAAAACCGACATCAGGGCGGCCGATGATTTTATCCGCAGGCACGACTGGGAGCGCAGTGACGGAACTTTCCGGCTCGCGGCGGCGCCTCTGCATAAGGGGATTATCGCCATGGGCGCGGGGGTTACCGTGAATCTGGGGGTCGCGGACACGAATCCTCCCCAGGTCGAAATTGACTATCCCGAAGAGCTTTATATATCGCCCAATCTTGACGGCATAGCCGACGCCCTTGAAATACCCCTTTCGATTACCGACGAACGCTATCTTATGGAATACCGGCTTATTATTGAGGACGCCGGCGGGAATCCCGTGCGCGTTATTGAAAACAAGGAAAAGCGGCCGGAAAACGAAACTTTCGGCAGCGTAATCGACAGGCTGCTCGCGGAAAAAAAGGGTATAGAGGTTCCCCCCGGCCTGCGCTGGGACGGGGTAAGCGATTCAGGAACCCGCGCCCCTGACGGTGAGTACACCTTTCACATTGAGGCGCGTGATGATAACGGCAATGAAACAATCACTGAGCGCCGGAAGTTCATTATTGACACGCTCGCGCCTTCCGTCGATATAGCGCCCCTGGCCGGTGCGGATTTGATTTTCTCGCCCAATGATGACGGCAGCAAGGATGTTCTGGTTATTCGTCATACAGGCTCCGCAGAAGATCTGTGGGAAGCCCATATCAGCGATTCGGGCGGCAATCCCGTGCGTGCTTTCTCCTGGAGGAACTCCGCGCCCGGAAATATCACCTGGGACGGAAAAAACGACGAACTGGTTCTTTTGCCCGACGGGGTGTATTCCTACAGCATCACTTCACAGGACCGGGCCGGCAACAGCACTGAAAAAGGCTTCGGCAATATCATCATCGATACCGAGCCGACGCCGGTTTCCCTGACAATAGACCGTTCGTATTTTTCTCCGAACGGAGACGGCGTATACGATACGGTTACCCTGACCCCGCTTGTTCCTGTGATCGCGGGTCTGGAAAGCTGGGAACTTACCGTTACAAACGAAGCGGGCCGAACCGTGCGCCGCTATGCCGGCGCCTCCCCGCAGCCTGTGGCCTTTGACGGCCGCGCGGAAGACTCCACAGCGCTTCCCGAAGGGGCCTACAGGGCCCGGCTTCTTATGGTATACCGCAATGGTAACCGCCCCCAGGCCGGGTCGCCTGTATTCTTTATAGATTTGCAGAAGCCCGCCGCGCATGTGTGGTCGGATGTGGCGATTTTTTCTCCCAACGGCGACGGCAGCAAAGACGAAATCGAAATTTTTCAGGAATCATCCGATGAGGACAAATGGACGGGCACGATACGCGGCGCGGACGGCAAAACGGTCTGCTCCTATATCTGGCAGGGAAAAGTTGACGGCAGCTTCATCTGGAACGCTACCGGGGAATCCGGCGTTCTTGTTCCCGACGGGGCATATACCTACCGGATTGAGTGTACCGACCGCGCCGGAAACTCAGGCGGTTCAAACATCCTGAGCTTTACGATTAATACAGAGGAAACTCCGGTTATCCTTTCGGCGGATCTGAGCGCCTTTTCTCCCAACAGGGACGGCGTGAAGGATGTGATACGCCTTACTCCTGTTTACAAGGTCAGGGAGGGGATTGAATCCTCGGTTATTACTATCCGTAAGGCGGAAACACAGGAGGAGCTCTACGCGTCGCAGGCGCGGGGCGGCATTACAAGCCTGATCTGGGATGGTACAAACCAGGCAAAACAGGCGCTGCCTGACGGAAACTATTTTGCCGACATTGCCGTCTACTATCAAAACGGAAACGCCTCGGTTTCAAAGACAGGTGTTTTTGAAATCGATACCAAAGCGCCGCAAGTGCAGCTTGCTTCCGATACGCCCATTTTCTCCCCCGACGGCGACGGCTTTAAGGACATGGTGAACTTTACCCAGATTTCTTCTTCCGAAACTCTGTGGGAAGGGAAAATCATCAATACGAACAACGCCGATGTAAAGACTTTCTACTGGAAGGGCCAGGCGGAAAACTTTTTCTGGGACGGTACGGATTCCAACGACAACAAAGCGCCCGACGGCGTCTACAGTTATATAGTCGGCGCGGAAGACAGGGCGGGAAACAGAACCAGGGCCGTCATCAGGGACATACGCCTGGATACGCGGCCTGTCAGGGCCTTTATCACAGCAAGTGAAACGGGTTTTTCTCCCAACGGCGACGGCGTCAAAGAGGGCGTGGATCTCGGCGCGTATTTGAGCATGACAGACGGTTTGGAAAGCTGGCGGCTCGAACTGAAGGATTCCCGCGGCGTCCTGCGCAAAACCTTTACGGACATCCCGTTCAGGTCTCCCATGAAGTTTACCTGGGACGGCAAAGCGGATGACGGAGAAATCTACGAAGATACATACACCGCCGAGTTCAGTGCCGTATACGACCGGGGCTCAAGGCCGCGGGTCTCTTCGACTCCCGTACTGCTCGACATAAGCGCGCCGGAAGCGGACATAGGGCTTGCGCCCATACCCTTTTCTCCGGATAACGACGGTATTGACGATGAGCTGTCCATAAGCCTCGCCGTCAGGGACGAAAGCCCCATAAACGCGTGGAACCTCCTCATAAACGACCGCACGGGAAAAATGTTCATCACTTTTGAGGGAAAAGGCATGCCCGCCTCCTCAATTATATGGGACGGCCGCTCGTCCACGGGAGAGCTTGTTATCGCGGCGGAGGATTACCCCTTTGTCTTTACGGTTTCCGACGCCGTGGGAAATACGCGCAGAGTCGAGGGGAAAATCCCCGTGGACATACTTGTCATCCGTGACGGGGACAAGCTGAAGATACGAATATCAAACATTAACTTCGCGCCCAACAGTCCGGAGGTTATTCTGGATTCTTCCGAAACAGGACAAAAAAACCTGAGCGTGCTGAGGCGCCTTGCGGAAGTCTTTACAAAGTATTCGGGGTATCAGGTTCTTGTTGAAGGCCACGCGAATAATATTTCCGGTACGGCGCGGGAAGAAACCGAGGAGCTTGCTCCGCTGTCTCTCGCCCGTGCGCAGGAAGTACGCAAGGCCCTTGTTGCTATGGGTCTGCCGGCCCGCAGAATTACCGCCGAAGGCAGAGGCGGCAGGCAGATGCTTTTCCCCTTCAGCGACAGGGACAATAACTGGAAAAACCGGCGGGTCGAATTTATTTTGCTCAAGTGAGGATTATGCGCAAAGTTCTGGGGATTTTGCTTGCGTTTTTTATTGTTGTTCTCCTTCTCTGCGGCGCGGGCGCGGGTCTGATTTTTTATCTGGATTCCCCCGCGCCGGATTCTCCGGAGGGTCCCGCGCCCTTTACCATCAGCGAGGGGGAGCCTCTTGTTTCAGTCGCGCGCCGCCTTGAGGCCGGAAAACTTGTAAGGTCTTCCCGGTTTCTTGTTGCCCTGAGCAAACTGCGAAGGTCGGAGACTCTTTTTCAGAGGGGTTCGTATCTTGTGCCCCCGGGAAA
The DNA here is from genome assembly GCA_031274005.1 of Spirochaetales bacterium. GTDB lineage: Bacteria > Spirochaetota > Spirochaetia > DTKZ01 > DTKZ01 > JAISAF01. The sequence continues at coordinate 5,292 of JAISQU010000233.1, read as the reverse complement.
AACCACCCGCGGCATACACGATTTTCTTATTGCCGGTTCGCAGCTTCTTGTCAGGGTTACCATTCCCGAGGGCTGGACCCTGTCGCGGACAGCCGGGCTGTTCGAAGAAAAGAAAATTTGCAGCCGGGAATCTTTTCTGGCGGCGGCGCAGAACAGGGGGACTCTTGATTCGCTGGGTATTCCGGCGGACTCCGCCCTTGGCTACCTTTTTCCCGACACCTATTTCTTTCCGGAAGACTTTCCCGCGGACAGAATCATTGCGGAAATGGCGGGCAACTTCCGCCGTAAAATGAGCGAAATCGATCCTGAGTATGAAAAGCTGCGGCCCGGTGAATTGCATGAACAGGTTACCCTGGCCTCAATTGTCGAAAGGGAGTACCGGGATCCCGCGGAAGCGCCTCTTATGGCGTCGGTTTTTTATAATCGGCTGGGAATAAAAATGGCCCTGGGGTCCTGCGCCACTGTGGAGTACATCATTACGGAAATCCAGAAAAAACCTCATCCCGAATTTCTGACCTACAGGGATATTGAAATCCCCTCGCCGTACAATACCTACCAGCATATAGGTCTTCCGCCGGGGCCCATCTGCAATCCCGGGAAAACAGCCCTCGAAGCCGTTTTTTTCCCCGCGAAAACTGATTACTGGTATTTTGTGCTGAAAGATCCCGCCGCGGGGACGCATTTTTTTTCGCGTAATCTGCAGGAGCATAATAGCGCCAAGGTTGTATATCTGAAAAAGGTTTCATAAGGAAGGTTTTTCGGATTGTGAGAATTCCTGAAAACATTATACGCGAGATAAGCGAAAGAGTGGATATGCTCAGCGTTATAGGCTCTTATACGCATCTGACGCAGAAGGGCGCGGGCTTCTGGGGCCTGTGCCCTTTTCACAGCGAGAAAACCCCCTCGTTTTCCGTGCGGCCCGACAAGGGCATTTTTTACTGTTTCGGCTGTCACAAGGGCGGGAGTATTTTCAACTTTCTTATGGAGGCGGAGAAACTCAGCTTTGTCGAGGCTGTCGAGCAGTTGGGGCGGCAGGTCGGAATCGAAATAACGCGCGAAGGAGGGGATTCGGGCGAAGCCTCGCGCCTGCGCAGCGCCCTCACGGAGCTTTTTCGCCGGGTCTCGGGCTCCTTTCACTATCTTTTTACCCGGTCGGACAGAGGGAAAACGGCTTTGAACTACCTGACGGGGCGGGGCATAAGCCGCGAAACCATAGACGCTTTTCAAATAGGTTACGCCCCCGCAGACCCTTACTGGCTCGAGGCGTTTTTGAAAAAACATGGCTACACAGAGGATTTTCTTGCCTCATCGGGTCTGCTCACATCGGGAAAAAGCGGCGGGAGGCGCGCATTTTTTACGCACCGCGTCATTTTTCCGATTTTTTCCTCAAATGGCGACATTATTGCCTTTGGCGGCCGTATTCTGGAAGGCGACGGCCCCAAGTACCTGAATTCCGCGGAGTCCGCTGTTTTCAAAAAGGGGAATACTCTTTACGGTTTTTTTCAGGCGAAGGACTCCATACGCAAGGAGCGCTCCGCTGTTATCGTTGAAGGCTATATGGATGTTATAGCCCTGCATCAGGCGGGAGTAAAAACCGCCGTAGCCCCCCTTGGAACGGCCTTTACCCCCGACCAGGCGCGGCAGCTCAGGCGTTTTGCGGATACGGCCATTCTTTTCTTTGACGGGGACGCCGCGGGGCAGAAAGCTGTAAAAAAAAGCGCGGAAATCTGTGAAAATCTGGAATTTACGGTATTTGCCGCGGCCCTTCCCGAAGATAAGGATCCCGCGGATTTTGTAAGCGAAAAACGCACGGAAGAGTTGCAAAAAATCCTGAAATATCCTATACCTATATTAGAGTATTTATTGCGAAAATATGCAGAAGGGGAGGGCGGAGCCTCTGCCGAGCGAATAACGCAGGAGATTTTTCCGTATATCAGGAGTATTGTTTCGGCCGTACGCCGCGACGCGGCGCTGACAAAACTGTCTGATGTGTTCGGAATTGAAAAGGCCGCGCTGGCGGCGGACTTTCAGCGCCTCAGGGCGGCGCCCCCCAGGAAGGAGCAGGAGACAGAAAAAAAAGGACAGCCCTTGTCAATGACGCCGGAACTTCTTTTGATAATAGCATCGATTGACAACAAACAGACCTTCTCGTATGTACGCTCCCGTCTTTCGCTTGAGGATTTTACTCAGGCGGAAAGCCGGGATGTTTTTATTACTCTTGAAGATAATTACAGGGGTGAAAACTGGAATGCGAGCGCACTTTTAGAAACGATAGAAAATACGGCGCTGAAAGAATTTATTATTCAGAAGCTGGCCTCTGATGAGTTTTCGGAAAACAGGGAGAAGGTAATACGTGACGCTGTGGAGGGAATACAGAAACGGAATTACAGAAGAATGCAAAAAGAAGTTGAGGGCCGGCTGCGGAGTCTGGATTTTCGGAGCAAAGAAAACGAGGAAAAAATAGCCCTGCTGCTTGAAAGGAAAATGTATTTGGACGGAGAGTTGGAGAAGTTGAGGAAAACCGGGAATGAGTGAATTGCAGAGTGATCCTGCTGTCGAAAAACTTTTAGAATACGCGAAACACAAGAAAGCAATCAGCTTTGACGAGGTGGCTGAATATCTGCCGGGCGTTATTGTAGACCCCGACAAGATTGAAGAAGTCATAAACCTTCTCTCAAAACACAAGATCAGGATTGAGGGGGAAGAGGCTCTGGCCGAGGACGAGGAGGAAGAGGCCGCCCCGAAACCCGTGGACAAGCGCAAGAAGCTTGTTTACAATGACAAGGAATCCGCAATCGATGATCCTATACGCCTGTACCTTCGGGAAATCGGCAAAGAGAACCTGCTTACCGCCGAGCAGGAGGTGGAACTCTCAAAGAAGATGGAAGACGGGGAAAACATCATCAAGAATGTTGTAAAGAACTCCGGAATGCTTATCCCGGAGTTCTATTACCTTGCCCAGCGGGCTTTCTCAAAAAAAGATCCCCGCGAGATGAACCTGTCGAAAAAGGAAATCTCCGAATACCTCGCCGAGCGCCGCCGCCTTATTCAGTGTTACCGTGAACCCCTGCGTGAAATTATTCCCGACCTGAAACTCTACATCGAAGCGAAGAGAAAACTTATTGCCCACGGTTCGAGCGTTTTTGACGATGAGGAGCTTGCCCCCAAAAGGGCGGCCCTGCTTGTAAAGTTTGATTCCGTGGAGGTACACCAGGAAGAGATACTGCAATTTTCCGAGAAATTCCTTACCGCCTCAAAGAAAATCAAGAAATACAAGCGCGAGCAGGAGAAAATCGAAAAGCGCCTGCGGGTTTCCAATTTCCGCGAGCTGCGCAGCCTGGGCCGGGGGCTGACTTTGACCGACAAGCGTCTTAAAATCGAAGAGGAGCTTGGCCTTTCGGCGGATGAAATAAAAGAAGAAATCCGGCAGATTCAGATAACCGAGAAAAAACTCAAAGGGCTTGAAATTGAGTTCGAGGATACCATCGCGAATATCCAGAAGCTGGCAAAAGAGATTCTGCACGGCAAAAACATGATGCAGACCGCGAAAGACAGGCTTATCAGGGCGAACCTGCGCCTTGTGGTGAGCATCGCGAAAAAATACACCAACCGCGGCCTTCATTTTTTTGATCTTGTGCAGGAGGGCAACATAGGTCTTATAAAGGCTGTGGAAAAGTTCGAGTACCGCAAGGGGTACAAGTTCTCAACCTATGCCACATGGTGGATACGCCAGGCCATTACGCGTTCCATCTCCGACCAGGCCAGGACTATCCGCGTACCGGTACACATGATTGAGCAGATTAACAAGGTCGTACGGGAGTCGCGGCAGCTTATGCAGGTCCTGGGCCGCGAACCTTCGGATGACGAGATCGCCGAAAGGCTGGGCTGGACGGTGAGCAGGGTCAAGTCCGTCAAAAATGTGGCGCGGGAGCCCATTTCCCTTGAAACCCCCATAGGCGAGGAAGAGGATTCTCTTTTGGGAGATTTTATCGAAGATAAGGATGTGGAAAACCCTTCCAATCAGACAGCCTTTACCCTGCTGCAGGAACAACTGCGGGACGTGCTTTCAACCCTTCCGCCGCGCGAGCAGGAAGTCCTGAAAATGCGGTTCGGCCTTGAGGACGGATACTCCTTGACCCTGGAAGAGGTTGGATTGTATTTTAATGTGACCCGTGAGCGAATCCGGCAGATAGAAGCAAAGGCGCTGCGGCGTCTGCGGCATCCCCGCAGAAGCCGCAGGCTTAAAGATTATTTGGACCATTAGAAAAAAAACGTAAAACAAGAGGAAGCGCATGATTGAGGAATTATTTGACAAACTGAAAAGCCTTCAGGACATTCTTTCACAAAAATTTGTAATTGAGGCGGAAATCCGGGATATTCCCAAGTCTCTGGCCACCAGGACGGAGCTTGTCAACAGGCTTAAAAAATCGTACATAGAGAAGAACGAGCAGTACGAGCAGGCCAGGCAGCGCATCAAGAACCTGAAGGAAAAAATGCAGGAAGCCGAAGAAAGCCGCGAGAAACTGGAAGGTCACATGGACCAGATAAAGACCCAGCGGGAATACGAGGCCCTGGACAAGGAAATACGGGACGCTTCCGAAAAGGAATTGCAGTTCCGCAAGGAATTGCAGAGGGAAGAAAAAAATCTTGAGGAGATGTCTCATGCCATCGAGAGGGAAGAATCTCTTATAAAAGAACAGGATGAAGAGCTGGCGCAGGAGCAGGCCAAAATCAAGAGCGAGATCGATCAAAAGCAGCAGCAGCTCGTCCAGCTCGAAATGGAAGAAACCAAGGTTAACCACGGGCTGGACCCTGAAATGCTCTTCAAGTTTGAACGAATCATTCGCAGCAAATCGGGTCTTGGTATTGTTCCCTTAAAGCGGGGCGTGTGTTCCGGCTGCCATATGATTCTGCCCATGCAGTTTGTTAACGATGTCAGGGTCGGAAAGGAAATCAGATTCTGTCCCTATTGCAGCCGTATCCTCTTTTTCCAGGATGACGGGGACGAGGTCTTCTATCCGGAAGCGGCGGAAAGCATTTTCAATATGGATGATATTGAGGATGAGGACAATGATTTTACCGACGAGGATGATGCGGAGGATGAAGATGAGGAATCCGGCGCCGAAGAGGAAGAGGCCGAAGAGGAGGAAGAGGTTTAGCCGGACTTAAGGCGTTATTCGCAGGCGTTGGTTTAATACCCCGGAGCTTGCTCCGGCGAAGCGGCGCCAGACCGAAAGGTCTGTATAAATACAATGGTATTAAACCAACGCCAGTACAATAATTTCCTTATGA
>JAISQU010000169.1 GCA_031274005.1 Spirochaetales bacterium | reverse complement strand
AAGCGCGGAGAAAAAGTCCCTTGACAACTCCATAAAGTTTTGATAGAGTTCTTCTGCTTCGATAAAGTGATTGCACGGTAGTCACCTGGTGGCGTAGCTCAGTCGGTAGAGCAAGCGGCTCATATCCGCTTGGTCAGGGGTTCAAGTCCCTTCGCCACTAACAATCTGTTTTGCCCGGAGTTTTACAATAACCCCGATCTGCTGTTCGGGATGCTCATCAGGCGATACCCTGTTGACTTTCGCCGCAAACAGCTCTTCGTATCCCAGCAGCAGGAATTTATGGATTTCTTCGTTATTGTCCCGCGGAACATACCCCAGTTTGTGGTTTTGGAAATAAATAGCCACGGCGTAGGGGTCAAACTTGTTATCCGGTTCCGCCGTCAACTTTAACGGCGCGCCGATTTTCAACTGGTCGAAAACATCAACGCCGTCATAATAGGTAAACCCCGCAATGTGAAAATGTGAAAAATGTCTGTCGTCCATGACTGCCTCCTGTAAGTCCGCCGCGCTTTAACCCGCAGCGGCTCGTATTATGCTATAAGATTACTCCCTGGCCCTATCATGGAATGATAGGGGTAAAATAATTTAGATTTTTTTTATGCTGCCGTCTTTTTTTTGCGCACGGCGTCGGAAAGCCGTGCGTAGGAGGGCTTTCACGGAAATTGCGGAAAAGGACATAACCGGAACGGCCCGCGCCGGGCGCGGGTGTTAGTTTCAGGCGATTTGTTTTTTAACCTGAAGCGCACTGGTGACGTTTACCGCAATTTCCGGGGCGATTTCCCCCGCATTGGCGGGGGAAATCGCCTAAGCCTGTCGGCTTTTTACTATCGCGGGCCGAAGACGGCCCCGTGATTTCAGGAAGACCCGAAATCACGTTACTCACGCAATTTGCTGCGCAAATTGCGGCCGTCTTTTTTTACGCACGGCCTAAGAAGGCCGTGGCGGCAAGAGTAACAGGCTCCTAGTTGACAGACTGGCGATGAGCGGCTAGGGTATATGCGAAAGATCAAAGTGAGCGGGAAATGAAATTCAAGATACAATTTGCAAGCGAGATTGTCGGAATATTTGTTCTGGTTGCCGTCATTGCCCTTGCGGGTATTCTGATTATGATGGGAATCAATCAGCGCTGGTTTGCGAGGAACTATTATTATACAAGCCGTTTCGTATCGGGTAAGGGCCTTGAAATGGGTATGTCCATCACGTTCAAAGGTTTTGAAATCGGTAAAATTACCGACATACGCCTGACCGATGACAATAATGTTGAAATAGAGTTCTATATACAGGACACCTACCACTCCAAAGTTTTTGAGAACTCCGTCCTGCAGCTTGTTTCCAGCGCTTTTGGCTTCGGAGGGGGTCTTGTGCTTCATCAGGGCGCGCAGGAGACTCTTCCTTTGGAGGAGTTTTCCTACATACCGTCACTGGATCTGCCCGAAGGCCGCTATCTTGTATCTCACAACCTTGTGAGGATTGCCCGGGACGAGGACGCCATCACACGGATAATCGATGACGTTGAACCCATACTCGAAAATATCAATCTGCTGCTTGAATCCCTGAACACGACCATTATCGCGCTGAACCATCCTGAAGCGGGAGACGCCGCCATAGGGGAGGTTGTAAAAAACCTTGTAGCGACGACAGGTGATTTAAACCGTTTTCTGCGCGAGGCGCGGCCCGGCATAACCGCGATTCTTAACAACCTTAACGGCATGACTGCGGATTCACGGGGGCTTGTTGTCAAACTTCTGGATCCCAAAGGTTCGCTGGCAACCCTTCTCAATGATAATAACCGCCTCTTCAACCAGATCGAAAGCATACTGGACGACGCCGCTTTCAGTATGGGTGAGGTGAAAAATTTCTCGGGGCTGCTGAGAACGGCGCGGCCACAGGTTCTCGAACTTCTGGAAGAAGGCAAAGAAGCTGTCAGGCTAAGCCAGGATGTTCTGGAGGGGCTGCGCAACAATCCCCTGCTCAGCGGCGGTATTACTCCGCGGCTTGAGGCGCCCACAACCCAGCAGGGTTACAGGGACGGGGTGTTCTGATGCTGCGCCGCGCTTTCCGGCTGTGCCTTGCCGGTTTTCTCCTTTTCGGGGCCTGCTCTTCGGCCCCCGATACTCCGGAGGAGGTTTTCGAAAAGCGCAATCAGGCCGCCCGTAATATGGAAGCCGGGAACCGCTATTTCCGTGAGGCTGCCTACAACCAGGCCCTGGAGTTTTACCAGATGGCTCTGGACTCCTACACGGCAATGGATGATTCAGGCGGCCATGTAACCGCCCTGAACTCCATGGGAAAGGTTTTTTTCCTTGCCGGGGAAGAGGAGAAGGCGCAGGGTTTTTATGACAAAGCATGGGCTTCGGCGCGGAAATCGCGGCAGCCCGCCCTTATCATTCAATCGGCAAACAATAGAGGAGAGTTGGCGCTCCGCCGCGGCGAAAATAACAAAGCCCTTGAAACTTTCCGTACGGCTCTGGAAATGGGCGCTGCAGATGCTTCGGGAACCCTCGAACTGGCGGTTTTGTATCACAACATGGGCGCAAGCCTGCGCAACGCGGGAGATTTTGCCGGAGCCCTCGACTGCGTCCTGAAAGCCGCGGACATGAACCGCGCGGCAAAGCGTTTCTCGGAACTGGCCTCAAACTATTATCTTCTTTCGTCGATACACTTCCGGCAGGACAAGCTGGAAGAGGCAAAAACGAACGCCCTCGCGGCCCTTGAGTACGACAAAAAAATGGAAAACAGTCCGGGAATCGCACAGGACCTTCTTGCCCTGGGGGCTGTCGCTCAAAAAACCGGCGATACGGAAGAGGCCCATGATGCGTACAAGCGGTCTTTTCTTGTATACCGTTCGCTGGGAGTCCTGTCCGGCATGAGAAACAGTCTTGAAAAACTCATAGACACCTCCCTGACACTTAATCTAAAAGAGGAAAACGAACACTATCGTGAAGCGTACAAACAATTACAACCCAAGGCGCAATAGCCTCCTGGTCAGAAGCCTGAAAGGCTATCTGCGCTTTTTCCGCGGTATTCTGTGGCTGCTGGCGGCCCTGGGCCTTGCCGCGGTTACGGGATTTCTCATCGTCTATCCCCTGTGGTATTTCGCCTCGGGCTATAAAAATACCTACAGCCTTTTTGCCCTGGGGCTGCTCGTCCTGGCCGCGGTCTTCGTTTTTGTCCGCAGGCTTTGGGCTTCAATCCGCGGTTCGGGAGGAGTTTTCTCCTGGATAAAAACACGCTTTTTCCAAACCGTAAAAAAGATCCTCTGTATCCTCCTGGCCGTCATGGTTCTGTACCTGATTATTCTGCTTTTTGCGCGGGGCTACATCCTGACGGCCTCGGGAATTGCCCTGGTCTACATAGTCCTCCTGGGAGCTGTCCTTGCCGGCAGGCGTGAATCGGTTTAAGCTCCTTGTTCCCGCCTTTCTCCTCGCGGGAGTTTTTCTGCACGCGGATTACCCGCGAATAATGGAGCTAAAAAACAGCGACGCCGTCTTCCGCCAGCTTCAGGAAGATATTGTGCGGTACAACAAGGCCCAAAGCCGGGGAGATCCCCCCCCGCCGCTTGTATTATACACATACACCCCCACAAAAGACGATGAAACAATTTTTTTTCTGGCCGCGCGGTTTACGCTTTCCCTTGAATCGCTGGCAAGCCTGAACGGACTGGACAGGCGCGCCGGCGCTCTAGTGAATAAACCCCTTCTTGTTCCCAGCGTTCCCGGAATTTTTGTACGGGAACACCCCAAAAACACGCTTGACACAATTTTCGCGTCCTGGAGAGACCCGAGGCAGGCCCAAAAACTCACAATACGTTCAGAGATTTTTTATTTTTTTCCGGGAGACCGTTTTCACCCCGTCGAAAGGGCTTTCTTTCTCAACGCCTTATTTGCCTTTCCCCTGGATACCCTGACGGTGAGTTCCCGCTACGGAACGCGCGTAAGCCCCATTACCGGCAGGCTGCATTTCCATAACGGCATTGACTTCGCGGCGCCGCGGGGAAGCAGAGTATACGCCGCGCGGGACGGCACTGTTACCTACAGGGGATACAACTCCGTCCTGGGCAATCATATTATCCTGTCCCATAAGGGAGGATTTGAAACAGTTTACGGCCACCTTGATTCCATCGAAGTAGAATTGAATCAAACTGTAAATTCAGGTATATTTATAGGATGTGTGGGAAGTACAGGCGCATCGACAGGACCGCATCTTCACTTCGAGATACGGGAACGGGGAACATCCCTGAACCCGGAAAGCCTTTTGCCCAAATATATAAAACCATGAGGAAAACGTGAAGAAACGGATTTTTTCTCTGCTGCTGATTTTTCTCAGCTTCGGCCCGTGCATATACGCCGATACCATTCACGGGAAAATAACCTCGGTCACCACTGTCGAAGACGACTCATCTTCGTCGGCCTCCCTGCCGGTTCGTCTTGAAGATAACTGGGGGATTCTTCTGGGGGAACAGCGGGAGTTCCTGAGGGGGGTGGAGATTCAGATTGGCCTGCCCGAAGAGGTTTCCATTTATGGCGGTACCTACGCCGTTTTCGTTTACGGGAAGGTAAATCCGCAGCCGGACATAAACAGGAGTTCCTATCAGGGTTCCCTTCTGTTTTTTAAGGTTATTGAGGAGAGGCGGCGCCTTTTTATACAGCTTCCCCTTGAGTCGGCGGCCGGTTTTTCCGGCGCCCCTGATACCTATATTCATAAAACGCCTCTGGGGGAAGCTGATTTCCCCCTGGTTTTTGCGGTCATGCCCATCATGAAGGGTATTCCGGAGCAGGCGGCAAAAGCGCTTTTCCATGCGGAAGTACATCCCCTGTTCAGGAATGTCGGAAAGCTCTTCATTTCCCTGCCCGGCGGAGAAAACTCTTCCGCGGATATTAAGGTTTTTGTTGATGAGAAAGCCCTTGACTTCGCCGCGGGAGGCATACTTCTTGAGCCGGGCATACGTAAAGTACGCCTGGAAAAACCTGGTTACGCCCCTCTGAACGCGACTGTAGGCATAGACAGGGGAAAAACCGCTGTTATGGAAGCCGTTTTTCTGAGAAAAGAATCTACCCTGCAAATAAACGCCCCCGCGGGGACCCGCGCCTTCCTTGACGGACAGGCTGTTAACCCGGAAACCTCCGGAATTCCCGTAGAAAGCGGGGAGCACACCCTGTCTATGAAGCTGGGCGACTACCAGATAAACAAGCGTTTTACGGTAGAACCGGGTAAAAATTATTCCGTCTCTGTCTATCTTGACATTTTGATAAACGAGGAGTAATTTTTGTAAAGGATTCTCTTAAGATGTTCGATAATATTAGTGTCGGCTGCATATAGTTCCCCTCCCAGTTTACTATATAACGCCGATACCAATGTGGTTGCCGGTTCGCAAGAACCGGCTTTTTTTTACCCGGATTACGGAGTGCGGTCTAAAAAGCCGCGGAAGCAGGCCGGGGGCTGAAAGCCCTGGGGTGGTGTAACAATCCGGTCCGCCTCCCCTAAAAAATAATCGTATTCGCCGTGTAAAATTTTTCTTGACAGGCCGCTTCTATTGTCATACAATAAGACATTGACTATATTTATATTCATTCGGAGGCCATGATGAGTGATACCAAAGGGAAAAGTCCCCTTCATACGATGACATTGACAAGTCCGACGGAATTCTGGAACGATTCCTGTTCGGTCAGTGAACTGACCTACGCAATCGAGAACGGGGCGACGGGCGGGACGAGTAATCCCATTATCGTTGGGCAGGTTTTGAAAAAGGAAATGGATCAATGGAGGCCGCGGATTGTGGAGCTTATCGCGCAGAACCCCACGGCGTCGGAGGATGTCGTTGCCTGGAAGATTATGGAAGAGATAACCGTTAACGCGGCGAAACTTCTCCGGCCGATTTACGACAAGAATAAGGGGCGTAACGGGCGGCTTTCCATTCAGACGAACGCGCAGAATTACCGCAACGCGAAGGCCATGGTAGAACAGGCCCTGCACTTTAACTCGCTGTATCCCAATAACAACATTAAGCTGCCGGTTACCAGGGCGGGGGTTGAGGCAATTGAGGAGCTTTCGTATCAGGGCGTCAGCGTCAACGCGACGGTGTCTTTTACTGTTCCGCAGAGTATCGCCGTTGCCGAGGCTGTGGAAAGGGGCATGGAGCGGCGCAAAAAAGAGGGGAAGGATATTTCCACGATGAGCCCCATCTGTACCGTTATGGTCGGCCGCCTGGACGACTGGCTGAAAGTTATTGCCAACAAGAAAAACATTATTACCGAGCCCGGCTATTTTGAGTGGGCCGGAGTGGCGGCGGCAAAGAAAGCCTACAAACTGTTCAGGGAGCGGGGCTACAGGACGCGCATTCTGAACGCGGCTTTTCGCAATCATTATCACTGGTCGGAGTTTATCGGCGGCGAAGTATCCATGACAATTCCCGCGGACTGGCAGAAGAAATTCAACGCTTCCGATGTGGCGGTAAAAAACCGCATTGACGACCCTGTTGATCCCGCGATTATTGCAGAGCTGGAGAAGAAGTTTCCCGATTTTGTGCGGGCCTATGACGAGAAGGGAATGAAACCCGAAGAGTTTGACAATTACGGCGCTGTCCGCAGAACCCTGCTCTCATTCATAGGGGGGTACGCCGATCTTCTGGCGGTGATTCGCGGCATTATGATTGCGGATCCGGATGTGAAGGGCGAGTAAACGCAGACGCTATCGGCGTGCGGGTGCTTTTTTTACCGGCGTCCCGCCGGTAAAAAAAGTGGGCCGGGAAACTGTACACAGTTTCCCGTAAAAAATGCATCCGAATTCTTCTCTATGAAAATTTCTCCTTTCTCATGTTAATTTTTTATTTGAGCGAAGCCTACTCCCCGCGCACAAAATCATAACGGCGCGGCTGGCGGAGCCGCCGGAGGAGAAAGCGTATTATAAAAATTACCGAAAAGAGACTGGCAGAAATTAAAGCATTCAAAAACACTGACTTTACGGATTGCCCCCCCATTGACTGATGAACAGCTTAGAGCCTGTTCAAAATCTCCTTATAATTCGGAATTCGGGCGCATTTGCGGCGTAAAACGCCGCAAACCGGGCTTTTCGCTCCAATCTTTTGGCAGACCAAAAGGATTTCCGCTTCAATCCCTTGCGCGCCCGGGGGGAGGGAGCAAGATATTAAACAGGCTCTTAAACAATTAAAGCCCTCTCACTACAGGCCGCAAAGTAAGTCCATGAACATGGAAAACTTTAAGCCCATAAAGAAAACCGTCTATGTCCGTATTGACGCCGATGTACTGGAATGGCTTAAAGGTGCAGGGGCCGGATACCAAACCCGTCTGAATTCAATACTTCGCAGGGCACTGGAAAAGGAATAGGAATAGTCCCGCCAGTAAAAAACCTATGTTGAAGATTTTTATGTGCTGAAGATTTTTATTGACAAGCGGAAAAACTGATGTTAGAGTGTTACATTGTATGATAATAAGATAAATCAAAAAGGAGAGTTTTATGCAGAAAAAGAGGTTTTTGTTTATTGCTCTTGCGTTGCTCATCGCTTCGCTGGTATACGCCGGGGGCGGAAGCGAGGGGGGGGCCGAATCGAAAATGGTATTTCGTTTGGCCAACAGCCATAACCCGGAACATGTTACAAGCCAGGCGTGTCAGCGTTTTGCCGATTCGGTAAAACAAAAAACAAACGGGCGGATTGAGATTCAAACCTTTTTCGCCAGCCAGTTGGGAGATGAGCGTTCCACGGTTTTGCAATGCCAGTTGGGCGGCCTGGACTTTACCCGCGTTTCTTCCGGCGCGTCGGCGGAATTCGCCCCTCTTATGAACGCCCTGCAAATGCCCTACGAATACGAAAACACCGACCACCTGTTTCGCGTGCTTGACGGCGAAATCGGCAAAGCGGTATTTGAGACATTCAAACAGAACAATCTTGTAGGCATTGTGTATATACATCCGGGATCAAGAAATTTCTTCAACTCAAAACGAGAAATCCGCACTCCCGCGGATATGAAGGGCCTCAAAATACGTGTTTCGGAATCCCAGGTTATGATAGAGCTGATGAAGGCTCTCGGCGCTATAGCCGTTCCCCTTCCGTTTAATGACACCTATTCGGCCGTTCAGACCGGCGTCTGCGACGGCGCTGAAAACAATATGACATCCTACATCGAGATGTCCTTTGACGAAGTGGCGAAATACTGGACCTATGACAATCATTCCTTTATGCCCGACATGCTGCTGGCGTCCAAAATTGTCTGGGACAAGATTCCTTCCGCGGATCAGGCGCTGATTCTGGAATGCGCGGAAGAAGCCTCAAAATGGCACCGCAATGAATGGGAAGCATCCGAAGCGAAAAACGCGAAAATAGCGCTGGACCGCGGACGTATTCTTACAACCCTTAAACCGGAAGAACTGGCCCAGTTTCAAAAAGCTGTTGAGCCCATGTATAAAACGCTGCTCAACAGCGAACAGCAGGCCATTGTTAAACAGGTGCAGGCGCTGGCAAAATAGAAAATAATCGCGCGGGCCTTTGCCCGCGCGCCTCACAGGGAGAAACGACATGCCGGACTTATTTAAAAAACTGTTTCTGCTGTTCTTCAGGCTACTCGAAAACCTTGCCACAATTTTTATGTCGGTAATGGTTCTTGGTGTTTTTCTCCAGGTGGTACTCCGCAATGTATTCAGTTACGGGCTTCCCTGGACAGATGAAATCGCTACATTAATGATGGTCTGGTTCGGGTTTCTGGGAATCTCCATCGGCGTTCTGGAACGGATACACATGTCAATCGAAGTTTTTACGATGAAGTTTTCTGAAAAAGCAAAAGATATTATTATCCGCGGCGGCTACGTTCTTATCGCGTTTTTTGGCTGCCTGATGGTTTGGTACGGAATTCAAATCATTCAGGTAACAAAAAATTCGACGATGCCCGCGACCCAGTGGCCGTCCCTGATTGTATATATTGTTTTGCCCCTGTCCGGCATTCTGGTGCTGCTTAATAGTTTTCTCGTTGTCTTTCATCTCGACAAAGTTATCATTGACCTGATAGGCAAATCCGGGGAGGCGCGGCCATGACAACTTCTCCGCTCGCGATATCGCTGCTCTTGGGGGTATTCGCCGTTTTGATTGTCCTCAGGCTGCCGGTTTCATTCTGCCTGGGCATTGCCTCCGTCGTTACCGCGTTTCATCTGAATCTGCCCGTCGCGACGCTGTTCCAGCGCATGATTAACGGTATTCAGTCATTCAATCTGCTCGCCATTCCGTTCTTTATCCTCGCCGGAGAAATTATGGGCCAGGGCGGCATTTCCGACCGCCTTATTACATTCGCGAACGCCCTGGTCGGACGTTTCCGGGGCGGGCTTGCCCATGTAAATATTCTGGCCTCAACATTTTTCGGCGGTATTTCAGGTTCCGCTGTGGCGGACACCTCGTCAATCGGCGCTGTTTTGATTCCCATGATGGAAAAAAGCGGTTACGACAGGGACTTTTCGGTCGCGATAACGGTAACTTCTTCCTGCCAGGGAGTGATGATTCCGCCCAGCCACAATATGATTCTTTTTTCCCTGGCGGCCGGCGGCGTTTCAATAGGAAAATTATTTCTGGGCGGATTGATTCCGGGCCTTATCCTGGGCTTCGCGCTGATGACCAGTTGTTATATTATTTCGGTAAAGAAAAATTATCCCAAGGGCGATAAAGTTCCTCTGCGGCAGGTTTTTAAACATTTCTGCGACGCCTTTCTCGGTCTTTTCACCTGCATCATAATTGTAGGCGGGGTTCTTACGGGTTTGTTTACCGCCACGGAATCCGCTTCGCTGGCCGTAGTATACGCCTTTTTTGTTACCTTTTTTGTCTACCGGGAAATACCCTTAAAGCAAATCATCCCTATACTGCGCAAAGCCCTCAGAACCATTTCAATGGTACTCGCGCTGATCGCGACCGCGTCAATGTTCGGCTGGATGCTGGCGTATCTCAAGATACCGGCAATCATCACGCAAACCCTGCTTGGTTTTTCGCAGAACAAAGCGCTAATATTGATTTTAATAAATATTGTATGTTTGTTTCTTGGCTGTATTATGGATATGGGGCCGCTTATATTGATTCTTACCCCCATTTTACTGCCGGTTGCAACACGGATGGGAATGGATCCTGTTCATTTCGGCGCGATACTTGTTTTTAATCTTTCCATCGGTTTGTGTACGCCTCCTGTGGGAGCGGCCCTGTTTGCCGGCTGTTCAATCGGAAAGATTAAAATCGAAAAAGTTTCGGTTGCCTGTCTGCCTTTTTATTTTACCATGGTACTTGTGTTAATCATCATAACGGCCTTTCCGGCCATTGTGTTAACAATTCCCAATTGGCTGATGGGGTAGCCATGATAGACCAAAAGGAGGTTCCGTATGCAGATACCATATAAGGCCCTGTTTAGCCGGGGGTATACGCCTCTTTCTGAACGGCGCGGCGTAAAGGAAGCCCGCGGGGCGCAAGGGATTGCAGGGGCGCGCAGCGGCCGCGTAGCGGCGGAACCCCCGAAAAGCCCGGTTTTTGCGGCGAAGCCGCAAAAATGCGCCATTAAAAATAAGCGAACAATCCCGCTGTAACGGGTAAAAATAAGGAGTAAGGAGTACGCGTTGTGAAAAAACTAAAGTATTGCTGTAACGGCCAATGGCTTGAGTCCAAAACGGACAAATGGATGGATGTATATGATCCGAGCGTCGGGGAAGTAATCGCCCAGGCGCCCTGCTGCACGCAGGCGGAGTTGCAGGCGGTTCTGGACGCCGCGCAGGAAGCCTACAAGACCTGGTCTAAAACCCCGGTCATCAGGAGAACCCAGATACTTTTCAAGTTCCGGGATCTGGTGATCGAACACATGGACGAGCTTACCAAAATGGTGGCTCAGGAAAACGGCAAAGTTTGGAGCGAGGCCGAGGGGGACATCCTCAAGGTAAAAGAACCGGTGGAACTGGCCTGCGGCGCCGCGACCCTCATGCAGGGAGAATCCCTTTCGAATACCAGCGCCGGTTACGATTCAGTCCTGTACCGGGAACCCATCGGGGTCTTCGCCGGCATTGTGCCCTTCAATTTTCCCGCCATGATCCCCTTCGGCTGGAT
Source organism: Spirochaetales bacterium (assembly GCA_031274005.1). Classification (GTDB taxonomy): domain Bacteria; phylum Spirochaetota; class Spirochaetia; order DTKZ01; family DTKZ01; genus JAISAF01. The sequence continues at coordinate 4,484 of JAISQU010000169.1, read as the reverse complement.
GACGCCCCTGTGCATCGCCACGGGCAACTGCATAGTCCTGAAATCCTCAAGCACCACCCCCATGACTTCCATCAGGCTCCTCGAACTCCTCCAGGAAGCCGGCCTGCCACCCGGGGTGGTAAGCGTTGTTACCACCGACCGCAGCGTCGGCGACTTAATGCTCACCAGTCCCATAATCAAGGGGGTAAGTTTCGTAGGCACCACGCCGGTAGGCTTACAGGTATATTCCAAAGCCGCCGCGCACGGAAAACGGGTGCAGGCCCAGTGCGAAGCCAAAAACCACGCCCTGGTCATGAATGACGCGGTACTCGAACGAACCGCCAAAGGCATTATCAATTCCTCCTTTGGCTGCGCCGGAGAACGCTGCATGGCCCTGCCGGTGGTAGTCGCCCAGGAAGGCATCCACGACAAACTGGTAGAAAGAATCATCGCCAACGCCAAAGCCCTCAAGGTAGGCTGCGCCTACGATAAAGCCTCGGAGCTGGGCCCGGTGGTAAACCAGAAACATAAAGACCGCGTTCTCGGCTGGATAGAAAAAGGCATCAAAGAAGGCGCAAAACTGATACTGGACGGCCGCGGCATCAAGGTTCCGGGTTTTGAAAAAGGCTTCTTCATCGGCCCGACCATTTTCGACAATGTTACCGAAGACATGAGCATAGGCCGGGAAGAAATCTTCGGCCCCGTCCTCAGCATCAAAAAAGTAAAAACCTTTGAGGAAGGCGTCTCCTGCATCAACAGTAACCCCTTTGCCAACGGCGCGGTCATCTACACCTCCTCCGGCTACTATGCCCGAAACTTTGCCCTGCAAATTGACGGCGGCATGGTAGGCGTCAATGTGGGCATCCCCGTTCCGGTAGGAATGTTCCCCTTCGCCGGGCATAAACAGTCCTTCTTCGGCGATCTGCACTGCCTGGGCAAAGACGGCGTACGCTTCTTCACCGAATCCAAAGTGGTTACCTCGACCTGGTTCGACGAAGAATCCGCAGCCAAAAAAGTCGACACCTGGGACGGCTCCATCGGCGGCTAAAACCTTTGGGACAGGAGCGGGACAAGGGCGCATTTTTTGCCCGCCTGCGGCGGGCAAAAAACCGGGCTATCCGCTCCAATTCCTCGGAATCGCCTGTGCGATTCCTGCGGGATTTCCGCTCCTATCCCTTGCGCGGCGGAACGCTTTCTGTAGGTAAAAAGGAGTTCGTATGGAAAAAAAGAAAAGGTTCTCGATTGAGGGGTATCTGGCGGCGTGCCTGCTTTTCTCTTTGACGATTCTTCTTGCCGTTCAAATTTTTATGCGCTTTGTGCTGGGTACCGGCCTCAGTTGGTCCGAAGAATTATCACGTTATATGTTTGTGTGGTCAATTTATTTTGGATGCATTCTCGCGGCCAAAGAGGATAAGCACATCAGGGTTACCGCCCAGTTAATGTTTTTGTCTGAAAGGACAAAAGCGTGGTTTGTGTCAATCAGCGATATTATCTGGGTTGCGTTTAACGCGCTTGTCGCGTATTTTGGTTTTACGTATATCCTTTCCATGTTTGAGTATCCGTTTTATTCACAGACAATGGGATTTAACCTTGCATGGATTTATGCGGTTGTGCCGATCTCCTATGCCATGATGTGTATCCATGTTGTTGTACTCATATATAAGCGGGTAAAGAATTTATTAACGCACAAAAAAGTTGATATTGTGGATTCGCGGCTGAATATGTAGGAGTTTGTCATGAATATGGGTATTGTTATCACCTCTGTTTTTTTGGGAACATTGGCCTTGGGTCTGCCGGTGGCGGTGTGTCTTGGTTTAACATCGGTAATCGGGTTTGCCTCTCTTAACCTGTCTATGGACTATGTGGCGCAGACAGCTTTTACCGCGGTGGATGATTTTACCACGATTGCCGTCCCCATGTTTATGCTTGCGGGTTCTTTAATGGAAAAAGGCGGCTTAACCCTGCGGCTTATCAATTTCGCGAAGTCCATCGTGGGACGGAAGGCGGGCGGGCTCGCGATTGTAACAATAGTGGCCTGCACCATGTTCGGCGCGATTTCCGGGTCCGGAGTGGCAACCTGCGCGGCCATAGGTTCAATTGTTATTCCGGCCATGATACGGGAAGGCTATGGCGCGGATTTTGCCGGCGCGGTTACGGCCTGCTCCGGCGGCGTGGGCGCGGTTATCCCGCCCAGTATACTTATGATTGTTTTTGGCGTAAGCGCCGAAGCCTCAATTACCGCCCTCTTTGTGGGAGGGATTATTCCCGGAATTCTGCTTGGCCTTTTCCTTTCTACGGCCGCGGTTATTGTCAGCAAAAAGCGGAAATACAAAACAGACGCTCCTAAAATGGATTTTTGGGACATCGTAAAAGCGGCCTGGAACGCGAAGTGGGCCTTGTTTACGCCCATTCTGATTCTTGGCGGAATATACGGAGGAGTTTTTACCGTTACCGAAGCCAGCGTTGTTTCTGTTGTGTACGCGCTGTTTGTGGTTACGTTTATCTACAAGGAAATGTCCTGGAATGTTTTTATCTCCAGTCTTATTGACGCCGCGCGGTCGGCGGGCACTATCCTTCTTATCATTACAACCGGGAGAATGTTCGGGCGTCTTATTACCGTCTATCAGGTTCCGCAAATGGCGTCGCAGTTTCTGGTGGAGTATATCTCCAGCCCCGTTGTTCTGGTTTTGGTGATAGATGCGTTTTTCCTTTTTATTGGGATGTGGATGGAAAGCTCAACCCAGATTATTATTTTAACGCCCCTGCTTCTTCCCGTACTGGTAAGCATGGGAGTAAATCCCGTACAGTTCGGCATTATGTTTGTTATAGGCTGCGAAATCGGTTTTGAGACTCCGCCCCTGGGAATTAACCTGTTTGTGGCCAGCGAGCTTGCCGGCACAACGATAGAAAAAATCAGCAGGGAGGCTCTTCCTTTTGTGCTGGCGGAGAGCACGGTACTGGTTCTTGTCAGCCTGATACCGGAATTAAGTCTTTTTCTGCCCCGGCTTATGGGGCTTATTGTCTGATTTTGGAGAAAAGGTAACTTACCGCTTTCCTGGAAAGCGGAGAAAATTTTAAAGGAGTTTGCGATGAAAAGTAGAGTAATCAAAGCTGTCGTAGTGGCGGGTGTCCTGCTGTTTTTGGCGCTGCCTGCCTTCGCCGGAGGAGGAGGGGAGGCCGCCCCTTCGTCCGAAACGAAACAACAATACACCATTAAACTGGCGCACGGCGTTCCCGAGACGGACCCGCTGCATCCCACGTCCGTTAAGTTTAAGGAACTGATTGAGCAAAAAACAAACGGGCAAATCAAGGTCGATATTTATACAAATTCCCAGCTTGGGGATGAGCAGGCGCTTGTCCAGTCTCTGCGCAGCGGCGCTATTGAGCTGGCGGTTGTATATTCCGGAAACGCGCAGGCCTCAACCCCGTCAATCGGCGCGACCATGCTTCCCTATATGTATACAACCAGTGAACAGGCGTGGAAAAGTCTGGACGCCGTTACGGAAGAATTGAACAAAAGAATGATCAGGGAAGGCGGCGTCAGGATTTTGGGGTTTTACGAAAAAGGGTTCCGCGTTCTGACCAACTCAAAAAAACCCGTTACGCGCCTTGAGGATTTACAGGGTTTGAAAATCCGGGTTACTCCTTCCGAGATTCCTCTGGAAACATTCAAAGCCTGGGGCGTCGAGCCTATTCCCATGGCCTGGGCCGAGGTTTTTACCGGCTTGCAGCAGCGGGTTATTGACGGACAGGAAAATCCCTATACAACAATTCCTTCTTCAAAATTTACCGAAGTCCAGAAATACGTAACGGAAATTCATTACATGATGTGGACCGGCCCCCTTTTGGTGAGCGAGCGGTTTTTCCAGAGCCTGCCCGACAACTTAAAGGCCGCTATGGTTGCCGCGGGAAAGGAAAGCGCCGATTGGGAAAGGCAGTTCAATACAACCCTGACCGATGACGCAAAAGCCGCAATTACAAAAGCCGGTATGATACTTTCCGGCGCGCCTGAGGACGAGGCTGAATGGCAGCGCCGCGCCCAGTCGATCTGGCCCCGTTTTTATGACAAGGCCGGCGGAAAGGAATGGGCCGAATGGGTCATCAAAACTGTTGAAAATGCCAAATAATATCTAAGCACGCTGCATAAAAAGCGCCGAACTGTTTCGGCGCTTTTTATGTTCTCTAACGGCGGACGGGTTAGTGTACATGTTCTCACCATAGTCAGAATAGGATAAGTGTTGCCGCCCTGAACATAACTGCTTTCACGGAAATGTGCGGGTGGGGTATAACCGAAACGGCCCGCGCTCAGCGCGGGTGATGGTTTCAGGCGATTTGTTTTTCCGCGGATAGCGCTCTGGTGACTTTTACCGCAATGGGTGCACCAATTTTTTCCGTGCAAAATCACCGGAAGCCCTTGGGCCGCGCCAGGGATTGCAGCGTAAATCCTTTTGGCATAGCCAAAAGATTGAAGCGGAAAGCCCGGTTTTTTGCTTCGCAAAAAAGGC